>NZ_CAXLMO010000089.1:0-23231 GCF_964187635.1 Candidatus Seribacter sulfatis
CCCTTCTTGGCTTTAAACTTGAAGAAATCCACATCCTTTTCTTTTTCGATAATTCCATCAAAAGCCAATGGGAGGGTAAGCTCAGTTACATTTGCTGTTTTTAGGCCATCATTAGGCTCATTTTCTAAAATCGAAGGGAATTCGCAGACCCGAATTGCATTGGGAGCAGGAGCGATCGAACCATTTTGTTCAACACGATATCCAAATCCAAGGTTTTCTTTACTTGGTAATTGAATCTTCTTTTTTATGGGGCCGGTTGGATCTCCCAAAAAAGTTACCTCGAGTAACTTACCCGCCTGTCCCCCAGAAGGAAAAGCAATTAAAGGTCGCGGGAAATCTCCAATGTGAAGCCGGTAATAGAAGTTATTACCGCCTCGATAGGATGATTCCCTTACTTCTACGAAATACTGACCGGATTTTGGGATAATAGTGCTGAGAGTGCTATCTTGAAGAAGCAGTTCTGTATCATCGGATGTTGCGACTTCAAATCGATTTGAATCAAGAATCGCTATGTATGGATCAAAGAGAGGACCCGAGAGACGGATGGCTTCAATTTCTAATGAGATTCTCTGGTCCTTGGTTGCATTGAATTCAAAGTAATCAACATCTTCGTTTTTAACGACACCGTTGATTGTGTGGTTGATCGTAATTTTTTGAGCATCTTCAATAGAGGTATTAGGTTCTTCTTCAGCTAGGTTAGGGTAGGGTCCCACCCAAAAAGTTTTAAGAGTGCTGATACCGGACTTGGTTCTAAGCCTTAACTCATGCTGGCCAAGTTCTGCATCCTTGGAAATTTTAAATTTGGCTTGAATGGATTTATCATTGGTCGCGTTTACATCGAATGCGGTGATGCCCTTCCCATAAAAAAATATTTCTTGGCTCTCCTTGAGGCGATTCCCGGAAATCGTAACATCCATTTCGGATCCGGCTTGTCCCCCCCGAGGTAAAACATTTGTGATGATAGGTTCAGCAGCATGAACTAAAAAAGCTGAACACATTATTGCAGGAAGAACCAAACGGACTAGAAAATTCATGGGCTTGCGCTGATTAAGGTAATTTGCAAGGTGAGCAAATTAGTCCAAATTGGGAAAAACCAATTGAGAATATGCACTGAGAAAAATTAGGCCAACAGTTCTTTGACCACTTTTCCGCCATCCACAATTTCAATGGGACGATCGCCCGGGGCCATTAATTCTTTATCTGCCACAATACCTAACCGATCGTAGACTGTGGTTGCCAAATCTTCAACTGAGAGTGGATTTTCTTCCGGTGCGGTGGCAAATGCATCGGATGATCCGTATACTTGACCACGAGTAATGCCTCCACCTGCAAGTGCAATACTGAAGACTCTGGGGTAATGATCGCGACCATTGGTTTTGTTAATCTTAGGTGTTCTTCCAAACTCAGATGTCATCATCACCAACGTGCTATCCAGTAATCCGCGTTCATCAAGGTCAGAAATAAGAGTAGCAAATGCTTTATCCAGTTCAGGCCCCTGTTTTTTAAATCCCTGTTCGATATTAGAATGCATGTCCCATCCTCCATAAGTCATGGATACAAAGCGCACACCCGATTCCACAAGTCTTCTGGATAGGAGCATCCTTTGCCCGGCTTCATTTTTACCGTATCGCTCTTTGGTCTTATCGCTTTCCTTTTTCATGTCGAACGCTTCCCGAGCTTCTTTCGAACTGATTAAGGAATAAGCATCATTGTAAAAATTATCCATTGAGCTGAGTGCGTCCGATTTCTCCATCTGCCTGAAGTGATCGTCCACGGTGTTCAACAGAGACCTACGCTTATTAAAACGATCTTCGGTTATTCCGTTGGGTAAGGTAAGGTCCTTAACTTTAAAATCTCCCTTTGCAGGGTCTCCACCCAATCCGAATGGGCCATAGGATGAACTTAAATATCCACTTCCCGCAAATTCATTAGGCACTTTGGGAATACAAACATAAGGAGGGAGGTTCTCCCGAGAACCAAATTCATGTGAAACCACAGAACCTATACTCGGGTAGGACAGGGCAGGACTGGGGCGATATCCGGTAAACATGTTGTGGGTTCCACGTTCATGTGCTGCTTCGCCATGACTCATGGATCGACAAACTGTTATCTTATCCGCAATTTTTGCAGACTCCTTAAATTGTTCACTAAAATGGACGCCCGGAATTTTGGTGGGAATACTTTTAAAAGGACCACGGTATTCAAGTGGAGCGTAGGGCTTTGGATCCCAAGATTCTTGATGGGCCATTCCGCCGGGGAGATAAATATGAATGACGCTTTTGGCAGTTCCTTCCTTTGATTTATAAAATTTCTGTGCCCCGTGTGATTTTAATCTAAGGAAATCAGCTAATGTTAATCCCAATCCACCGATAAACCCAACATGCATAAATTCTCGACGAGAAAAATGACTGGGCAGTTCAAAGCATTTTTTTCCATTCATAAGGACCTTTTATTTGTTAATAACAGTGTTTGTTAGAATTCTATTACAATATAATATCCAATCAAGTAATTTTTAGACATATTTAATTATTCTTTTTTCACTCTAGTTGTATTGCGTTGCAATAATTAAATTACAAATTGTTTAAAATTAATATTAAACTTGCAATGCAATTGTATGTGTGTTCGTTTCGTTATTACTGATGGCCAAAGGAAAAACGATCACGATTCGGGTTCCCGAGCAGACTTTTGATGAAATAAAGGGAGTTTGTTCAGATTTAGGGGAAGCCTATAATTTTAATCAGTTTGTAAATCAGAGTCTTTCGGCAATGCTCGAAGTGATTCGCCATGATGGTGAACAGGTGCCGATACCAAAATTTGCAATGATGGCACGCTTAATGAAAAACTATGAGGAATCGGTTTTTCGAGAAAAAGGAAAAAAGGAAAATTGAGTAGTGAAAGATAAAGAATTAAAGCCAAAGCAGGAAGTACCACTCGTTTTTTTACTGGCAAGATTATGGATCCCAGTATCTGCATTTTTGTTTTTTCTTATTTCAATTGTCAGCAAAGAAGAATTGTTGGCTCGTTTTTTAGGAAATGCCTCACTCGTGGTGCATCAAGTAGTCGAGTATGGGACTCAAATCGGGTTATGGTTATCTACTGCTTTTCTTGTTCAACGAATGGTAACCGTATTTATTTGGGATGGTTTAATTGCGGGTATATCCGGTCGTTCGGTCCCGAGATTGCCGAAGGATGTTACCGGGATCTGTATCTTTGGAGTGGCATTGATTGGCATATTGGCCACTGTCTTTAAGCAGTCGGTCACAGGAATATGGGCAACCTCTGGGGTGGTCAGCATCGTAATAGGGGTGGCTCTTCGCAATGTGATTCTTGATATATTTATAGGGCTTTCAATGCATATTGAAAAATCCTTTCAAATCGGAGATTGGGTTATGGTTCACCAAAACCGAAGAGAGACTCATATCGTGGGTCAAGTAGTGGAGATTAATTGGAGGACAACCCGATTGAAGACCACTGCCAAGAACTTAGTGGTGGTGCCGAATAGTAAAATGGGGGAAGCAATTCTTACTAATTACATGCAGCCTAAGCCTCATTTTCGAATCGATCTTCAATTTATTCTCGATTATTCCGTCTCACCCGATCGGGCAATCAGAGTACTTATGTCGGGTGTGCAGTCAGTGGCAGGAAGTAAAAGAATTTTAGTAGAACCCGCTCCGGAAGTCCTTCTCGATGAAGCTTTGTCAACCGGACAGCGATATGCGGTCAGATTTTTTATTCTGCCTGCTCAAATATCACCCAGGGAATCCAAGCATGTGGTTAATAAAAGTGTGATCGAACACTTGGCACGGGCGGGACTGACTCCTTCAATGGAAAAAGAAATGTTGTATTTCGATACCGCATCGAGTTTGCCATTAATTGCATCAGCACGGGACGATAATTTTGACGAAGTTCTCACCAGGAGTGAATTATTTGAGGTCCTGTCCAAGGAGGATTGTCTTGCACTTCTCAAGAAAGTGAAACGAAAAGACTTAAAAGCCGGAGAGTTTTTATATCGCCAAGGAAATGTTGGAGATACTTTTTATTTACTCGCAGAAGGGTTATTATGCTCCTCAATTGAAGTTGCCGACATGGAGTTTCGGGCAAAAGTGGAACGATTAGAATCGGGGATTCATTTCGGGGCGGAAGGGGTTTTGCACAAAGGCACTCGCTTATCAACAATATCTGCAATTACTGATTCGGTGGTATTAGCTTTTGATCCAGAAGTGGTTGCCGAGTTAGCGAGTCGGAATGGTGATTTCCTGTCGTTAGTCAATGAGCGAATGGTCCTCGGTCAGGATCGAATTATGAAGACCAAGTGGAAGATTCAAAAAGAAGAAGCGCGATCCATCACTCGCTCCAAAAAAATTGGAGTGGGTCGTACGATCCAAACTTTTTTTACCGATTTTTTCCCTTCCAGTCATCCGCATGCTAAAACAGTTCCGAATAAACCAAGTTCATCATGAGGAAATATCTCTCCCCTTCTTTCACTAGTCTTTTCTTGATATTGGTTTCAACACTGTTCGGACAAAATGCTGAAAATACTCGAGGTGTAGAGATTGAAATGAAGTCGGAAAGGATTCGGTTGAGCTATGTCGATCCCAGTCGCTGTGCTCAATTACTGAATTTTTATGGCATCAATATCGGGGATCCGAAAAAACCGATTGACCCGACCCAGTTGCCCGTCGTGGTGGCGGTTCCTGAAACTGCATTTCATGAAACGATCCCTGACCACGAAAAAGTCTTCCCCAAAACGGAGACAGATCCAATTAATGAACTCCTCCTCTTCTTTGATGCCGCAGCACCGGAAAAGGCGGGTCGTGTCAGGCGAATAATTCAGGAACAAATCGATTTACCTGCACGCAAAATTATGATCGAGGCAATGGTACTGGAGATCTCCTCCCAAGCTTTAGATCAACTTGGCGTGGAGTGGGATTTTAATAGCGGAGGAGAAGGGATATCTGACAACAATTTTATTCAAGATAAACTGGATGGTACAAACGATAGTTTAGTACTGGGGAAGATAGCTTATCCTGCTGCTGGTAGCGCCCAACTTGATGCGACGATTACCAATGTATTCCGAGAGTTCAACGTGCGGCTTCAGGCATTGGTTGAAGATGGTTCCGCTCAGGTCTTGTCCCGCCCCAGTGTGCTTACATTGGATAATCGAATGGCCTTTATTAATGTTTCTGAAAGGATTCCTATTGCGAACACAAAATTTGTGAAGGACTATGTAAGTGCGGTAGATTTTCGTGATGTTGTGGCAGGAATCCAACTTGCGGTTCGACCTCGCATCAATCGCGATGGAACGGAAGTTTCTTTACAGATCAATGCCGCGGTCTCTGCACGGGTTCCCGGTAAAGATGAAAAAGTGCTGGGTAAGGACTCAATCGTTCTTGCCACTGCACCAACTTTATCAATTCGAGAGGTTAAGACCTATGCTCGAATTGCAAATGACACTCCTTTTATCGTGGGTGGTTTAATCGCAAAAGATTCAGAACAGACCATAAGAAAGGTACCCCTATTAGGAGATATTCCCTTTTTGGGTGCTCTTTTCCGTTCTAAAAATGAGACTGGGCAGAAGAGAGAGGTTATCATCGTAATCACTCCCTCTGTATTACCCGAAGATAGTCCGGTACATGCGGGCATGCCCAAAGATGACGATCTTTTTGATCAATTTGGACATCGTTTATTTCGAGACGCTTATCGAATTCGTGCAGAAGATACCTTTGATCTCAGATATTTAACCGAAAATAAAGGCCTTCAACAATTACAAAGTGCTGTGGACCGAGTGGTCACCGATCATCCTCAATTATCAACCGAATATCCCTATGAAAAATTTGCTCATGATGCGGTTCCGGGAGAAGGTGCATTGGTACGAAGGCAGATTTACGAAGTGCTGAAAAGGCAACAAGCATCCGATGTTTTGGATGTAGAAAAACTTATTTTCTTCGAAAAGTCGAAAGACAGAGGCGATGGAATAAAAGTTCGTTTTCTGGCCGAGTATTTACGGGATGTAGCTCCCTTTGTATTGGCAAAGAAGCAAAGCGGGAAAGCCTTTGGTTTGTGCTTCCGAATGCACCGAAATTCCCTTGAAATTAATGAACTTCTTCACGAACCTGTGCCGGAAATAAAAATAGTGGATTGCCCAGATGATCAAGCCTGGCGATCCTTGTTACTAGAGTCCAATAAGCGGACTCCTGGAACTGCTGCAAAGCAGGTAATCTTTCTTAGAAACCTGGGTGACTTAAACCGTCTGAAAAACGCGATATTGATGAAGAAAATAATTTCCTTAAATGCCTCTGATTATATTCTCAAATTAAAGAATTTTACCCGTGGTCGTCTTCTTCGAATGCCAACCGTTCGGGAGGATGATGTGGAGCTAATTGATGCCGATGTGGCAACCTGTTATTATCATTCCGAACTGTATTACTCAGTACTTGAGGAATCTTTAGAATCGGACTATGCCGCTTTGAAAAAGGTACTGAGTGGTACAGATTATGAGTCTGCACTGAAAGAAACCCGTTAAGGTATCACATTTTTCCAATCTGCCGATTGGAGGAAATAGGAATAAAAATCACTGGCAAATATTTCCTTTGGGTCTGCTTTTTTCTTTGAGGAAATAAAATTTTCCAGTTCCGGGTACGCCTGCAGTAACTGTTTTGTATTAGCGTAGTTTCGATAAGGCAGGTAAAAAGTGCCCCCTTGTGCAAGAGCAATGTCGATGAGTCCACTTACGCTTGGCAATAAAGCTTTTTCTGCTTCCTCAGTGCGATCAATCGTGAATAGCATTACTAATCCGAACATATCTTTTTTGGCATAAGGTAGAGCCGTGTCCCTATCCTGTGAGATTTCTCGGATCGTTACATTGAGAAGACTGTCTGCCTGTGTACGCATTATTTCTCGTGCCAAGTAAATGAAATCAGGAAATTTTGCCTGAGGTACAAAAATTTCAACGAGAATATCAGTTTTATCTTTATCGTTATTGGTAAAGATACGCACCGGTTCGATCAGCAGGTTTGCTCTCGAATGGATTCCCCCGGCTTCTCCACCGATCAAGTTTTCCATCCATTGACGGAATGATTTCCCCCTTGCACTGTTTAAGGAGGCCCGGAAAATGGCCCGGGCCAGTGAGGTTTTGGGAGTTGGTTCATACTCAGCAGGTAACTTGGATATTTCTCCGGTTGTTTGATAGCTTGTAAGAAGTACCTGTTCGAAAAATGTTTCCGGTGCTACGGACAGTCGTCCAAATGCAAGCCGGATTGGACCTTCTTTAATTTTATTCCACTGGCTGTTGAAATTTTCGCAGGTAACAATTTGATGAGTGGATCTGAGGATTTCATTCGGAACCGGTCTGATCCAGGCTTCGAGAATAATTCCGAATAATCCATAGCCTCCAAGGGCATGTTTAAAAACCTGTTTATTTTCTGACCTCGAACAGGTGAGTAGCTCACCGTTTGCATTAAGTAAGGTAATTTTTTCAACGGTCGAACTCACCGGTGGTCGATCAGGTTGCCAACCATGTGCATTCACGCTGAGCGTTCCTCCGATAGAAAAATCGGCGTTGCTCTGCATGACTTCAACCGACAACCCGAGTGGAGCCAAAAATTGCAGAACCTCCTTCCACCTCGCTCCTGCCTGAACATGGAGTAATCCACTTTCCATCTTTATTGCTTTGAGCCTGGAAAGATCGATATGAATGGCTCCTCTTCCAATGCTCTGTTTACCCATCGAGTGCCGAGCACCGAGCGGGATAATTCTTTTGTTTTTTAAAGTGGCTTGATTCAGGGTTTCCTGGAGCAGGGAAATACTTTGATTAAGATCGGCTGGGAGTTGGATGATCCCTGAGTGGTTGGTTTCGTTTAACCCACTGGCGTCATTTATCAGGTTTTTGTTAAGCGTGATAGCCCGATCTTCAGGGATTGGGTCAAAAATAAAGAACACACCGACCCGAATTACTGGGTATGTGAACCACAATATGAGGGTTATTCCAAGCAGCCAAATCCATCGTCTACTTTTTTGAGATAGGGCCTTCAAAATGTGAGATTAAACGACAAATTTTTTACTGGGAGGATAAAACATAATTTAGAAATGACTGATTTTCTTATTGCGTCAATTTCTTTTAAACTGAACTAAAGATTGAATGAGACTCCTTTCGCAAACTTTGTATTTTGTTCTATTTACAATTTTTTATCCTCAGGGTTTTGCTAAAGCTCCCATTCAGGTTTTCATATTGGCAGGCCAGTCAAACATGGAGGGGAAGGGCGGGATTGATCCATTGTTAAATCATCAGATACTGGCTTCGGATACCAAAGACTTTTTTGCCCATTTACACAGAGACGGAGAATATATCGAACGGGATGATATTTGGATTGATTACCTAGGCCGAAGGGGAAACCTAACTGTGGGCTATGGTTCACCAGGGAAAATTGGACCGGAACTTGAATTTGGTAACACCGTGGGCGATGAGTTTACCGAGCAGGTTCTGCTGATCAAAACTGCATGGGGAGGGAAAAGCATTGGCCGAGATTTTCGCCCACCCAGTTCGGGGATTCCATCCAATGAAAAAATAGATGAATTTGTAATGAGTATGGCGAAGAGGGATCATAATAACCGGGTGAAGCAAAAATGGAATCAATTGAAGAAAGAAGACCCGAAGGCATCTAGAAAAGAAGCGGAGGCACAGGTGGAGAAATCTATCGATCAAATTTGGAAAGAAAATTCCGACCAGTACAGGAAGGAGGTGATTGAGAGTCATGGCTACTATTACCGTTTAATGATCAGGGAGGTGCAGGATTGTCTATCTACTCTCAAGGCCCGATTTCCCTCCTACCAAGGGCAGGGGTATGAAATTTCTGGCTTTGTTTGGTTTCAGGGATGGAATGATATGTACAATGGTTTCGAGGAAGAGTACGCAAACAATATGGAGAATTTTATCAAGGATGTACGTGAGGACTTGGGCAAACCCAACCTCCCCTTTGTCATTGGTATCATGGGGCAGAACGGCTTTAAGCAAGCGGCCGGAAATATGGCAGTCGTGAAGGCCGCCCAGGCATCCATGAATGAGGTCAATGAGTTTAAGGGAAATGTAATCGCGATCCCAACTGATGTCTACTGGGACAAAAAAGCGGATGAAGCTTTTCCCACATGGCGGGACAATTTTGAAGAGTGGAAAAAAATTGGTTCCGATCGACCGTACCACTACCTGGGTAGTACCATATTTTTTTCCCGGGTGGGCCGTGGCTTTGGAGAAACTATGTTAAAACTAATAAAAAAATGACCAATGAATAAAAATATATTTCGTGTTACTCTCTTTTCCCTCATTACCTCTGCCTTCGTTTTTTCAAGGGACAAACCCAATATACTTTGGATTGTAGGAGAAAACCTAAAACTTGATCTTGGTTGCTACGGGGCGAAGAATGTAAAAACGCCTAACTTGGATAAGCTCGCTGCCCAGGGAGAGCGTTACAGAAAAGTTTTTTCAACTTCCCCGGTATGTGCGCCCAGCCGAAGTGCGTTTTTTGTGGGTATGTACCAGACCACGACAGATACACATAATATGCGTTCCCATCGAGAAGATGGTTACCGTTTGCCGGCAGGCGTCCGGCCCATTACCCATCGCTTAAGGGATGAAGGATACTTTACCGCGAATCTCAAGACGATGAATGGAGAAGAGATCGGATCAGGAAAACTTGACCTTAATTTTGTTAATGAGGGTAAACTCTATGATGGAGGTAAGTGGGAAGAGCTGAAAGAGAATCAGCCTTTCTTTGCTCAGATGAACACCCTGGAATGCGAATACGATATTTATGACCGAAACACCTGGCGCCAACCCCGAGTTGAATGGAAGGGTGAAAAGCACCATGAACAGATTGCCACAGTAAAAAATGTAACTCCCCCTCCGTACTATCCTGATCATCCCGTTGTGCGTGCGGAATGGGCTCGCTACCTGAATTCCGTTTCGGGTATGGACAAGACGATTGGGAAAGTGCTCCAGCGCCTGAAAAAGGATGGATTGGCCGATAATACCATCGTTATGTTTTTTGGCGATAATGGACGGATCGAGCCACGGGGTATTCATTGGTGTTATGATAGTGGGCTTCATGTGCCCATGATCATCCGTTGGCCTGCAGGTTTTCCTGCCCCTGCAAATTACAGTGTAGGTGCGGTTAAAGACGAAGTTGTCAGCCTAATTGACATTACGCCTACGACTCTTGGTTTTGCTGGGATAAAAAAACCTTTTGGGATGCACGGAAGGGTTTTCCTGGGCAACCGTGTTGGTCCTCAGCGAACCTATGCTTTTTCCGCTCGTGACCGGGTAGATGAGACTGTTAACCGAGTCCGTAGTGTCAGGGGAAAGAAATATCATTACCTACGTAATTACTACCCTGATCGTCATTTTACATCTTTGAACCGATACAAAGAAAAATGTTTTCCGATCAAGCCACTTATGCGTGAATTAATGGCAGCGGGAAAATTAACGGGCCCACCGGCTGATCTTATGTCTCCCACAGTTTCTCCGGAGCAACTATTTGACACCGAGGCGGATCCGCATGAGATAAACAACCTTGCTAGCTCCGCAAAGCCCGAGCATCGTCTGGCACTCCTTCAAATGCGTACTGCTTTGAATACTTGGATCGTGGAGACCCAGGATCAGGGAGAGTTTCCTGAACCCGTAGGAGTGGTCGCTCCCTTTGATAAAGAAATGCACGACTGGTTCGGTACCCCGGAATGGTATGGGAAGAATTAATGCTCCGTTTTCAGTTGCACTGAAAAATGGTTTTTAAAAATTTAATCCAAGTCTCCAATATTTATTCTGCAGCCACATAAGCCCAGGCTGTTGCTCCAGACTTGAAATTGGCTTCTGTTCGTTTGTAGGCACTAACCTCGTAAGTATCCGCCTGTTGTAGTTCTTCCTTGGAAATTTCAAAAATAACTCCCTCTATTTCATCGGAAGGGTTTCCAGTGTAACGGAGGATTGGGTGAATTTCAGTTCCACTTCTTGCAAGAACAGCTTGATCCGTAATTTTGATTTTTGAAATCACATAACCGATTAGGACATCCTTTTTTCCGCAAAGACTTCTTCCAAAAGTTTCTAGCTGTACTTTTTCTAATTGCAGGGTGCCATAAGAAAACAGATTTTCCATTTTAAGAAACCCTTTCAATTCTCATTTTATGCTGTCTCGGGCATGAAGGTGGGCATAATGACACCTCTCGTGGTTGGTTTTTTTCCCAAGCATTGGGCGAAATGAATTTCACAATTTCTAGCTCCCCATGAATAGACAGTTTTTACGGCTTCTGCGGCATTAGTTGGAAGCAGGAATACGGGACTGAATCCGCGAAAAAAATCGAGTTGAGCAGCAAGAAGAGCAGTTGTGATATTTTCTGACCGGGCAACACCGGGACCGATCATCCGGCTCGCCGGGTGATTTACTGAGCATAGAAAGCCAAGCAGTTTCTCATCCCTGTCCCGGGAAATAAGGGTTTTCCAAATGCCCTCTGAATTTTTGATGAAATGAGAAAAGTCTTTCGCCCGCTCAATTCCGACCAATTCCAGTTCCAGTTCAACCATGTCCGCAATATCTTCGGCTACAGCTTCCCGAATGCTTTCACTATCGGGTATCTCAACAAGAGATAATCCATTTGCTGGAACTTGGATGAATAGATCCTGGAAGCTGAGGAATGGCACAAAACCCTTTTTCGTATAAAGCGAGAAGGAATCGAGATTCTGGGCACTTGAAATCAGACGGACAGGCAGTTTTTTTTCTTCAGCAAAGCTGGTTATCCAGGATAAAAGGGAACTTGCGATTCCTTTTCCAAAAAAATCCGAATGAACGTTCATGATCCCGAGGGAAACATGAGTGGTGCGGGGATGATAAAAACAGGAGCCGGCAATCTTTCCGTATTCTCGGCAAACTGCCAGGATACAGCACCCCGGATCGAGTGCCTCATAGACCTCACAAAAGAGCAGGGCATCTGAAGGCGGGCCGTTGAAGATAGGATTTTTTCCATTGGCCACATACCATGAATTTGTGGACTCGTGAATCAATTCAGCCACCTCGTTCCATTCATCCGTTTCCATCGGACGAAGTTCGAATTTATTTGCGGTCTTTGGCACCTTTTTTTGTTACTTCTGTTTTAGTTTATTTAAAAATGCCTGACAGGAAAATCCGACAAACATAGCCATATCCTGATCTCCAGGAAGTACGATTACAGGGGAGAGGTCGGGTGGTCGGATCTTGTGGGCCCGAACCAGGCATTCCTCCATTTGTTTTCGGGCCTTTTTGGCTTTCTTGCCCAATAGTTCGATGGTTCGAGCGGCATGGGTCACCACGATTAAATTTTCATGCTTTAACTCCTGAATCAAGACCGATAGGGCAGGAGCAGGTTTCCCGCGGAGCAGAAGGGTGTTGGCCGCTTCAATTCGCACCGAGGGCGACTGATCATTCAGGGCATTATTGAGAGCTTTTTTTGCATCTTTTCCCAGTTCTTCTTTGTGGGCGCAGAGTCCAATTGCACCCCAATAGCGAACAAGCTCGTTGGTGGATTTAAGGTTGGCAATCAGGATTGATTCCCCAACCAGGCCAACTTGCGATGCGGCTTTCCTTATCGCCTGAAGATCTATTTTGCCCGACTTTCCCACCTCCCAACCTGAGCTGTTTTCGAATAGTTTCCAGGCTTCATACTCGGGCAGAAAACCAAGGTCCCGTGTTTGGTTAAGGTGTTGGTTGAGTGCACCGCGTAGTCGGGTAAGAATCTTTTTATGTGCAGCCGAACCGGCCAAGTTTGTAAGATTTTGCGGATCTTTTTTACAGTCATACAATTCCTCAACCGAACGGGTGGGTCCGGCAAAATGCCATTGTGGAGAAGTCATCTTTTTTCGGTCTGCGAGGCGGTAAAATTCATGCCTAATTTCACCCAGATCAGGCCAGGCAGTCGGTTGGTTGTAACCGAGGTGGGGCATGTAATTGCGGATATAAAGAAAGTTCTGATCGCGGACCGAGCGGGCCAAGTCGCGCACTTCATCCACCCGGTCACGGTGACCGAATACATACCTTCGTGCTTTCACTTGTTCTGGGCCCAAGAAAGGTTTCCCCTGCATGTAGGACGGGATATCGATTCCGGTCAGATTCAGCACAGTAGATGCGAAATCAACAAAAGCGACCATTCGATCAGTGGTTGAGCCCGGCTGGTCAGGGGCGAAATTTTTCCATTTTTCAGGAATCCGAATGAGGAGCGGTACATGCATGCCGGAGTCGAGCAGGGCCCGTTTGTGTCGGGGCATCCCGGATCCATGATCGGAGAAAAAGAAAACAATTGTGTTCTCCGACAGTCCATCCTGTTCCAATTGCCTGAGGATTTCGCCCACTTCTTTATCCATGGCAGTTACACAGTCGTGAAAGCGGGCCACAGTCTTGCGTACCACCGGAGTGTCCGGGTAATAGGGCGGGATCGTGACTTTTGCCGGATTGTGGATCTGATCAGTGCTAAGTTTGGACTGAATTTCTTTTTCAAATCGTTCATGCGGCCATACCATCGACCGGCTTTGGTGGGAAGTCATTAGGTTGAAAACAGAAAAGAAAGGCTTGTTCTTATCCTCCCTCATTCGCCAATGAGCGGAGACAGAATTCTCATCCCATGAACTTTTGATAATCTCCTGGTAGTTTCCTGAATTGTAGTCTGTTTTTACATTATTGGTGGTGTAGTATCCCTGTTTGCGGAGCAGGGCAGGGAAGCCTTTCATGCCAGAAGGCAGAGGGAACCCGGAGCGCATCTGCTGTGTGCCAAGTGTGGGAGGGTAGGAACCCTGGATCAGGCAAGAGCGGGAAGGCGAGCAAACTGGTGCCGAGGCAAAAGCCTTGGAGTAACGAACACTTTCCTCGGCCAATGCATCAATATGGGGGGTGTTCGCGTCCGCGTATCCATAGCAACCTAGTACAGGACTCATATCCTCTGCGGTTATCCATAGAATATTGGGAGATTTTGGATAGAGTGAGAATGTAGAAAATAAAAAAATTAAAACGAGCGGAAATTTCATAGTAGGAGTGTAGCGGAATAAAAAAAATATGTGCAATACTGATTTACACAATTTGATTCTGTAGTTTGGTTAATTCAATTTTTCTAAAGGAGTATTCTGATTAGAGAATACTAAATTAACGAGTCGAAAAAAGGTACTATAGTAATAAATAAAACATATTTTAATAGTAGTAACTTGACTTATATAGTTATTCGTGGGTTTATTGTAAAAACAATAAATATTACATAAAAATGAACTTAATAGCAACAGGTGATGAAGTGTTATCAACTATTCTGCAAGAGGATTATTCTTCTCTTGCTTTACTTCCAAGGGTTGAAAAGTTAATCAATAAGGAGGATCCGACATTGGAGGATGTTTTGAATTTGTGTTCCGAGAATCAGTCATTATTGGATAAGTTGACTCGTAGGGCTGGATTTAATCAAGATAGTGAGGGTTTTGCCAAAGAGATTCTATTTAAGAAAGGATTAAGTTTCTTGAAGAGTCTTGCCATACGCACGATGAACCAGGAGGTGTTCCAATTGCCATTAGGTTTACTTGGAATAAACGGGACAATCCTGAAGAAACGTTCTGTTATATTAGCTCGGTTTACTAAACATTACTATGACTTATTGGATTTAAGCGCTGATGACGCTTATCTTTGTGGTTTATTTTTCAATTTTGGACATGTCTCATTTGAGAAACTGGTACAGGTTCAATTTCTTAGTGGAAATAATTTCGACGATTATCGAAATGATTGTGCGAAATGGACTGCAGGCGCATTGGGCGATATTGGATTTGATCATGTAATCACTTCCTTTATCGAAGACTCTGTTCAAGATTTGTTTTCTACCTCTTTTCCTCTGGGGCAGGCATTAGCGAGAATTGGAAATGGATTATTGATCAATGTGGAAGAAAGTTCCAGTTCCTCATTTCGAGGGAGTTCCGGTATTGATCGTAATTTACTGGATGCAACCGGATTAACTACTCGGGAAATTGTAAATGTTCTTAAAGATCTAACTCGTGATTATAAGGGTGGCACTAATCATCAATAGATTTTGTCTGTTAATTTATAATTTACATAAATAAATGATAATTAATGGATAATGGAAAATCACTTCACGAACAAAGTTAAATTATTAAATAAACTATTTGCTCGGGTGGAGTATTTGTGTATTTATACTAAGTATGAAATTCACAAATGTAATTCAATTTTTCTTATTGTCGCTCTTGCTCCTTCTTTTCTTTTTCGTAACTTCGAAGCTTTTTTCGAATAGCTTAATCGATTGTTGCGGCCTGTTTTCGCCCAATTCAGTTGTTTTCAGTCCTCCCGATTCACCTCGGTTTATTCCACCAGTTCAAGAGGGTTTAGAAAATCGTTTAAAATTACCTGATAGTACTAAGCTTGGTTATAGTAAGCCAAACAGTAAACAAAATCGAAAGTTTGTTATTGATGAAAAATCTTTTCAAAAAGGTAAGTTCGTTCCTCCCGTTAGGGGAAAATTCGAACAAGCCAACAAAGTGCCGCGATTCATTCCCGCCAATCACAATACATTCGTTCCTCAAAAGAAATGCCCCCCGACTGTACAGAACTCCCCGCCCGCATCTCCGGCAATGTTTTATTATGCACCCCGTATAAAAAGTACAAAGGTTTCATCGCCCCCTAATATCGAAGGGTGGGAGAGAAGCATGAGAGAGGAAATGCGATTGAATGGCAGGTCCAAGCATACGGTAGATCGACTACTTGCAAGGATTCGAAAATACTATGATGACAATACGATTACTGCCCATGATTATGCTCCTGGAAATGAAGATTACGCACCCAATTCAGCATCCCGTAAGTTTGCAGAAACCCGCATTCGCCGATCCATTGAATCGATGGCAGATTTTTATAAACAATCCGGTAATCCACAGATGGATTCTGGAAAATCAAGTAATGGTTCTAGGATGATTAAGGGCCAACTCTCATTTATTAATACCCAGCTTGATAAATTGGGCAAGGATCGGGTGGGATTGGAGGAACTTCGTGAAATTGTGGGTTTGAAATTATCCCCATCTCTTCCTCCGAATAAAGCGTTCGCAAAGATTAAAAATCCTGCGGGACTCAATTCCCCTGCCGATATTCAGCCAGTCGAAGAGTTTCTTCCCCACGGGAATAATCTCATTGCCAAGCAGGTCTTGCCTAGAAAGGAAGTTAATAAAGATCTGATCAATGCCAAGATAGAGGAGATTTATAAATCCTTTGCCACATGGTTGGCAGATAATAATAAAGAGTTTCCCTCACTTGACCCGCAAGTGGATGCATTTACACTGCGTTACTTTGAACAAGTAAACCAGGAACTTCGAGGGTTGGGTAAAGTGGATTCGATGCAGATCTTTCGAGAGAAGACGCTGGCCCACCTCGATGAAGTTTTGGATAATCGGGGTCCAGGTATGGAAGGAATGGACCGAGCTCCTCACCTCGTAGAACCGGATCTACCAAAAGAGGAGGACCCTGTCTTTCGAGGGCCGTCTTTAAAGCAACCCTCTTATATTCATTTGGCCAGTCTGCCCGGAAAAGTGGTTTCTTCGAAAAAGGAGTCCGCGACTCTTCCCGGAAATAGAAACCAATTTGACAACCAGGGAAACCAGAGAGTTTTCCGAGTGATGAACAACCTCCCTGGTAAAGCGGTTTTCTAACTCGTCCTCCGCAATAACTGATTGGAGAAGTAAGGTGGCAGATTTTAGGCAGTGCGGTCCAACTCCTGATCTTCTTCCAAAGTAAGTTCATCCTGCTGTTCTGTATCCCCGCCTGAATCAACCTTGTCAAACTGGGCAAAAGAGACGGGTAATTCTTTTTTGGATTGAATCCCTAGATCCCTCAGCTTTTCCACTCTTCCGACTAAATTCCCACTCCCTTTGGATAATTGTCCGAAACCCTTTTCATGTGCCTCCGCAGCTTTTTGCAATGCCTTTCCAATATCATCCATATTGGTCAAAAAACCGCAGAATTTATCATAGAGATTTCCAGCCTGTCGGGCAATTTCGTGAGCATGCTTATTTTGTTTTTCCAATTTCCATAAGTTGGCCACTGTTTTAACGGTGGCCATCAGGGTGGTGGAGGTCACCAACACAATTTTTCGATCAAAAGCATATTGGTACAGATTAGGATCCTCCCGTAAGGCGGCTCCAAATGCAGGTTCAACCGGAATAAAAAGGAGTACAAAATCGGGTGTATTGATCTGCTCGATTGCGGAGTAATCCTTTTCTGAAAGTTCATCGACATGTTTTTTTACCGATTGCAGGTGTTCTTTCAGTGCTCCCTTTTGCAGTTCTTCGTCCTCCAATGAGATCGAACGTTCGTATGCAGTCAGGGATACCTTGGCATCCACTACAATGGCCCGGTTTTCGGGCAGGCGAATAATCGCATCCGGTCGTTGACGGTCAAAAGTTTCCTGCATCGAAAATTCCTGGCCCTTGATTAAACCGGATGCTTCCAAAGTACGTTCGAGGATAAATTCTCCCCAGTCTCCCTGTTTTTTGGAATCTCCTTTGAGTGCATGAGTCAAATTTCTCGCCTCCTCGCTCAATTGAGCCTGGCTTTGTTGCATATTTCCAAGGAATTCTTTGAGGGATGCGTGTTGGCTGAGATCTTTTTCGTGAATATCCTCCACTTTTTTTCGAAACAATTGGATATCTTTATCTAAGGGTTCGAGTACGGCTTTGATATTTTCCTTATTTGCCTCGGTAAACTTAGCACTCTTTTGCTCGAGAATTTTATTGGCCAGATTTTCAAAACGTTCCTGCATTTGCTTGGCAATCTTTTCCTGTTCCTCAATTTGATTTTCCAGCCTCCGGTTTAACTCTATATTCTGAGTCGCCTTTTGCACTTTTTCATGATCCGCCTGTTTTAGCTGTTCCCGTAACTCTGCTTCGAGCTGCTGGCCCTGTTGAATCTCCTCCTTTTGCAGGCGATTTTCAGTTGCCAGTGCATGTGCGGAACCCTCCAGCTCACTTATTTTTAACTGGAGTTCCTTGGAGTCCTCATTTTTGAGGTTTCTATTTTTCACCACATAAATGACCAGGGCAATTAAGCCCACACTCATACCCGCCATTCCATAAATCACTGCTTCCATAATTTCCACATTTTGAACTTGTGGAAAGGGTACCCCTCTTGTCAAGCTTTCGGGAGGATTATGGATAAAATCTTTTGTTTTTAAAACGAGAGTGATTTTCTATCTTGTCATCGCGAGGGATGAAAGCCCGTGGCGATCCACTGTGAACCAGTGAGCAAAGAGAATACCCGTCCGCGTCCTCTCAAGACACGATAAATTGCCGCGTCCCTCACTTACGTTCTCTCCTCGCAATGACAATCCTTGTAACCAAAGTGGTAAAATTTCATTGTAAGTACTAAATTAAGTGCTATATTTAGGTTAATTATGAATACGGTATTAAGTACTTTTTCGGCGAGTGTTTCTGAACTTAAGAAGAACCCCAGTCAATTAATCGAGCAATCGGATGGTGAATCAATTGCGATCTTGAATCATAATAAACCGACAGCTTACTTGGTGCCTGCGGAGAAATACGAACGGATGATGGAGGAGTTGGATGATTTGAATATATCCCGCATCATTCAGGAGCGAGAAGAGGAAAAGAAATTAGCCCAGGAAGTAAGTCTGGATGACTTATAAGCTAAAATTCCTTCCAAGTGCCTGGAAGGAGTGGAATAAAATAGGAGATGTTATCCGTGAACAGTTCAAAAAGAAGCTTGGTGAGCGAATTCTGAATCCAATCATTCCGGCTGATCAACTGAGAGGTTTTAAAAATTATTATAAGATCAAACTTCGATCTGCTGGGTATCGACTGGTCTATGAGGTGGATCGAAATGAAATTGTTGTCTATGTGATTACAGTTGGAAAGCGGGAAAATGATTTAATCTACAAGAAGGTTCAAAAACGGACGCGAAAGAAGTAAAAGATTTCATTTTTTATTTTACCACAACTCTCTCCTTCACTTTTGTCATCGCGAGGGCGTAAGCCCGTGGCGATCCACTGTGTACCAGCAAGCGAAGAGATAAACCCGCCCACATCCCCCGAGACCCGATGGATTGCCGCGTCGTCCGCTTCCGCTCCCTCCTCGCAATGACAACATTGTGCTCGCTACCATTTCTTTCCCCATCTTGTCATCGCGAGGGCAGAAAGCCCGTTGCGATTCACTGTGTACCAGCAAGCGGACCGCACCATCCGAATACTCCTTGGCAAGATAAGCGGGTACGCAACCTCTTTTTGAACTAGCCAACGGTTGCCCCGTCCACCACTCCGAAGCCTTCAAATTCGGGATGGCCGAGGTACAGGTGACCGCGGTTACCGGCTCCGGAATGGGCTTTCCTAAATGCCTCCGATTTGGTCCATGCTTCAAAGTCGTTCTCGGAATTCCATAGAGTATGGGAGGCGTAGAGTACATGGTCTTCGCGTTCGGGTCCTTTCAGTAAATTAAATTTTACGAAGCCAGGCTCGTTTTCGAGATAGGTGGTTCGGGTTTCCCAAATTTCCTCGAAATCTTTTTCGTGGCCTTTGACAATTCTAAAGCGGTTCATGGCAATATAATGACTCATGTATCGTAGAAATAGAGGCGGTTTATGAAATAGCAAGAAATTGCTTAAAATACAGGGCGATTGGGTAAAAAATATTTGCGTAAAAATCGGAGTCTGAAATGATGGGGATTATGGGAAAGTGGAAAATTATATTGGCTTTGTATTGTGGGGCGGTTCTGTATCTATCGTCGGTTTCTTCAGGGGATATACCAGAGATCCCAGTCAAGGTTTCGGATAAGGCACTTCATCTAGTTGAGTATGCAATAATGGGAATACTTGCCTGGGGTGCTTTTGGAAAGGGGGGTGTCGGGTTTCCCTGGGGGTTGCTTGCCTTTTGTGCCTGCTTTGGAATTGGGGATGAGTGCTTTCAGGATTGGATGGGGAATGCACGGAATCCAGATGTGTGGGATGCGGCGGCGGATGCGGTGGGTGCGTTTATCGGTCTGTTGCTCTCGATGGTTTTCTGGAAGAGATAGGGTAAGAATTTGGCCTGGGTAAAACATTACTCTTGCCAGACTATCAACTTTTAGAAAATGATTTTACCATGAGCGAAAATCAAAAATCGGATAGTAATTTATTGGTGCCTTCCACGAGAAGAAATTTATTTAAAGGTATGGCCACCGGTTTGGTTGCCAGTTCAATGGCTGGGCCCGCCATTGTAAGCGGTGCAAAAAAGGGGAAGAAAGCGGGAGTAAGAAAAGGCAGGATTAATCAATCTGTGGTGTCCTGGTGTTTTGCGAAGCATTGGAGTGTGGAAGAAACCTGCCAGCAGGCAAAGAGGCTGGGCTGTAAGAGTGTGGAATTGATTGATTCCAAGCATTGGCCGGTCTTAAAAAAGCATGGCCTGACCTGTGCGATTTCAGGCATTCCGGTGGATGGTCCTCCATTTATTAAAGGCTATAATAATCCGGAATATCATGGGTGGCTCATCAAGGCGACGAAGCAGGCAATTGATGAATCAGCAGATTTTGGCTGCCCCAATGTGATTGCATTCACCGGGTACGAGGAGAATTTTTCCCGTGAACAGGGAGCGAAGAATTGTATTGAAGGGTTTAAAAAAGTAGCCGGGTATGCCGAGAAAAAAGGAGTGACGATTTGCCTGGAAATGCTGAACAGTCGGGATGATACTGATCCGAATAAAGGACACCCTGGGTATCAGGGTGACCACACGGATTACTGTATGGATATTTTAAATGCAGTGGGCTCGCCAAGGGTGAAACTATTGTTTGATATTTATCATGTACAAATCATGGATGGGGACGTGATCCGCCGGATTGGGGAGTGCGGGGATATGATCGGACATGTGCACACCGCGGGTAATCCGGGCCGGGGCGAACTCGATGATAAACAGGAAATTAATTACCCTCCAATTATGAAGGCTTTGCTGGATATCAAATATAAAGCCTTTGTGGGGCAGGAATTTATTCCCACCCGCGATCCGGTAAAAGGCCTGACCGAAGCGGTCGAGCTTTGTGATGTGTAAAAAATAAATCCTTTCTTATTGCGCTTTTTTATTCCACTTACTACTCCTAAGGGAGTGGTGATTTGGAGATGGAAAAAGTAAATTATATTGATCTTTTTTGTGGTGTCGGTGGGTTTAGGCATGCCTTAAAATCCCCTGGAAGTCAGTGTGTGTTTTCCTCGGATATTGACCCGGATGCCCGGTTGATTTACGCCCAGAATTGGGGTGAAGAACCAGCGGGTGATATTGGTCAGGTGGGGGTTGCAGAAATCCCTCCCCATGATGTGCTTTGTGGCGGTTTTCCCTGTCAGCCCTTCAGTATATCGGGGAATCAAGGTGGATTTGAGGATGCACGGGGTACATTACTGCACGAGATTTTACGGATTGCACGGCACCATCAACCCAGTGTTCTTTTTTTGGAAAATGTAAAGAATTTCCTAAGTCATGGAGGGGGAGAGACATTGGCGAAGACTATTGAACTGCTTAATCGGGTCGGGTATCAGGTACATTATTCCCTACTCAATGCTTCCCGTTATGGAGTGGCTCAAAAGAGGGAACGGGTTTATTTTGTCTGTTTTCGAAAAGAGCTCGGAATCGAGGATTTTCAATTCCCCGTGCCAAGCGATGAGGATGTGGCGGTGGAGGATATTTTATTACCCAAGGGCGACCGCAGGCTTGATGATCTGATTATCCAGCGCTCGGACTTGCGACTCAAAGAAAAAATGCCCACAGAGCGGGAAAACCGAACACTTCGAATTGGCACCGTGGGGAAGGGCGGACAGGGAGAACGGGTATACAGTCCGAAAGGCCATGCTATCACCCTTTCTGCATTTGGTGGTGGGATTGGGGCAAAAACGGGCATGTATTTAATCGACGGGCAAATCCGCCGGCTTCATCCCGAGGAGTGCCGTCGCCTGATGGGGTTTCCCGATGGTTTTACACTGCACGACCGCCCCAATGTATCTTACAAACAATTTGGCAATTCCGTGGCCGTGCCAGTGGTGCGAAAAATCTTTCAATCGATTCTGCCTATACTGAGTGGGCGGACTTTACAGGCGGCCTAGTGCCGACTTTTTGATGGAGGTTACTACAAATGCAATTCCCTGGAAAGGGTCCGCGGTGGAGAGCGGAGTGGATTGGTTGGTGGCCCAGTCCAGCAGAAAGCAATTTATTGATTTATCCCGCCTTTGGGTAATTACTCAAACGAGCGGCGCTTCGCGTCGGTTAAGTGAAGCCCTCGCCCAATATGCGGAGGAGCAGTCCACGGCTTGCCTTTTACCGAGGTGGAGCACGCCGGGCTCCCTGATTAAACCGGAGGGAGATTTCCTGGATGGGTTTCGTATTGCCACCCCCATCCAAGTACTTGCCAAGTGGGTTGAAATTCTGAAGGAAAATGATTTATCCCAATACCCCGATCTGTTTCCCCGGTTACCCCAGGAGCTTGATGTTTCGTGGGGGCTTTCGATGGCCGGTGCATTGGTGAAGTTACGGGAGACCCTGGCTGAGGCAAACCATGACTGTCAATCTGTGGAACAGAGCCGGATAACTGAGAAGTGGGCCGAGCAGGACAGGTGGTCGGATTTGGCCAGACTGGAAAAAGTATACCGGGAGAAATTGGAGGGTGGAAGAATGATTGATCCAATGGATGCGAGGAGAAGATGGGTTCGTCAATCCGTGGTCCCGAAGGGTGTGAAATGTATTGTTTTATTAGGGGTGTCCGGATTTCCGGACTTGGGGAAAACGGCTTTGGAAAATGCGGCTAAGCAGGGAGTGGATTTACAGTCAGTCATTTTTTGTTCCAATGAGGAGGATCTTATTTCATTTGATGAATTTGGCCGACCCCTCCGGGCAGCCTGGGAGGCAAGACCGCTTGGGCTATCGGATGATCAGTTAAACCTGGTGTACGGTCCACAGGAACAGGCCAATTATGCCAGAGACTTGATCCATACAGAAACGGGGGTCTGTCAGGAAAGCCTGAATATTGGCGTACTTGATCCCGAGGTCAAAGGTGTCCTGATTTCAGCTGGGGAGTCTGAACACAACTTACCGGTTTTTTATGACCCGGAGGGTACACCGGGGATACAGTCACCGTTACACAGTTGGTTGAAAGCGGTGCATGAATTATTGGCGGGTGGGGAGATGAATATAGCTACTCAATTATTGCGTTTTCCACAGACCCTTTCCTGGCT
>NZ_CAXLMO010000090.1:0-11628 GCF_964187635.1 Candidatus Seribacter sulfatis
AGTTTTCCAGGGTAAAAAGAGTAAATCAAAACACTATCTTGAAGCACTGAGAAAAAATGAAGTGCCTGGCCTCCTCTACCTTATTCTTTTTCTACACGATCTAGGAAAAGATCAGGGACCAAAAGGTCACTGTGAACGGGGAGTAGAAATTGCTCGTGGCCTAATGGAACGATTGGGAATTTCAGATGAAATGCACGACCGCATACTCTTTGTAATTCGAAATCACCTCGAAATGTCCAGGTATGCTAACAAATTTGACCTCGAGGATCCGGAGGTTATTGATTCTTTTGCCCAATTTATTGAAGGAGAGCAACGATTACGCTTTCTCTATGTTCACACCTTTTGCGATGCAAACGCTACCGCTCCTGACCTATGGAACGACCATAAAGAAGAACTCCACACTCAACTCTTTGTAAACACATTAAATGTACTAGAAGGCAAACATGCCCGGAAAGACCCGAGCGTGTTGAAAAATGCATATACTGAAATTGAAGTCGAAGGAGTTCCCCAAAACGAACTTATCGAACATCTTGATCAAGTACCCGAGAGATATTTTTCACACGCCGGAAAAGAAGAAGTCGCTCTACATGTTGATATGGTTCACCGGTTTGCACACAATGGAAATAGTTCTGGCAAGCCGATACTCAGTTGGAGAAATGATGTACGGCGCACTTTGACAATTGTGGATATTGTAACTCGCGATCGACCCGCACTTTTTGAAAAAATTGCCGGAGGGTTCTCTGTCGCCGGCTTAAATATTTTAGGGGCCCGCGCAGTTACTCGAAAAGATGGAATCGCCATTGATGTATTCTATGTGGAAGGAGAAAATGGGGGAATTGTGAATGACACTAAGACACGTGCACTCTGCGAGTCCTCCATTCACGATTTTTTAGAAAATGAAACATCACCCGATCAACTCATTAAAGAAAAAAGAAAAAAGACGGATAACAACCGACCCTTTTCCAATGAGGATCGCCTAGGCGAAAGAATTCCTCCCAGCGTTGATGTATACCATGATGTATCCTTAGGTCGAATTATTGTGGAAGTGCGTGCATCCGATCAAGTCGGTCTCTTACATTTAATTGCCAAGACTATTTCAAGATGCGGATTCTCTATTCAATTTGCTCGTGTCGCCACCGAGCAGGGAATTGCAACTGATATTTTTAACATCGAAAAATCAACGGATGGTAAAAAGTTTTCCCCCAGTCAATTTCTTCAATTACGGGAAGAATTAAGTGAATCTCTTAACGCAGGTAAATATTACCTTGAAGTCTAGGTTTCTTGACTGGCAAGAGGTAAAGTAATCTTAAAGACTGTCCCCTCCGGACCCGACTTAAGTAAGTCGAGGTTTCCATCATGTGCTCGCAATATTCTTTTGGAAATGGATAACCCCAACCCCGTACCCTCCGTCGTTCCGGTTAGAAAAGAATCAAATATTCTACCCTTTAATTCCTCGGGGATTCCCGTACCCGTATCCTCCACTAAAACTTGTGCTTTCCCCTCTTCGGTTCGACCGACTTCAACTATTAACTTTCCTCCATTCGGCATCGCAACTAGGGCATTTAACATAAGGTTAAGCAGAGTTTGTTGAATCTGGCCCTTATCAACATATACCAATAAATCCTGTGGAAATTCATTTACATGTAAAACCACATGACATTGTTCTAACTTTAATCGGACAAGCAAAGCAGCATCTTCAATAATTTCTTTTAAGGAAAACGGTTTTCGAAAAGCTTCACGACTCTTCCCAAAATCTAAAATCCGACCTGCAATTTGCTCCAAGTGGTCCAGTTTTTCTCGAATGACAGAAAGATCTTTATTTTTCGCCTCATCTTCGCCCTGCTCCAAACCAAGGGAATCAAAAAGCAATCGAACCACCATCAAAGGATTTCTGATCTCATGAGCAATCTCTGCCGCCAATGTCCCCAATGTGGTTAAACGTTCGCTCTTTCGCAGGCTTTCCTCGGAATCAAATACCCGACCATACAATCTTGCATTTTGAACTGCAATCGCACCTAAATCAGCTAGTGCCCGGGCAATTAATGTTTCGTCATCATTAAATCGATGTGATCGATCGACATAAAGTGATAATACTCCGATTGAAATATCCTCATACACAACCGGTGTGACTAACATCGAATGAAGTTCCTCCTCACGAATTAAAGTTACAAAATGATGCTCCTCCGTACGCAGTAAATCCCTTGTCTGCACCTGCCTTCGTCCGCGTAACGAAGTACCTAAGATACTGTCAGAAGGCTTTAAGCATTCCTCCAGTGACCTTGAACCCTGTTGATCCTGCAAGGAATGCAAGCGAAGTAAATCTTCCCCCTCATCATAGAGAAAAAATGCGGAAATCTTACAATTTAATAATAATAAAGCCTCCCTTGTAATCGTTCGCAAAACCTCCTGCACCTCTCTCTTTCCTGCCATATCCTGCCCCACCAAAACTAAAGTTTGTAACTGTTCTGCTTTTCTTC
The DNA here is from genome assembly GCF_964187635.1 of Candidatus Seribacter sulfatis. Taxonomy (NCBI): domain Bacteria; kingdom Pseudomonadati; phylum Verrucomicrobiota; class Opitutia; order Opitutales; family Candidatus Seribacteraceae; genus Candidatus Seribacter; species Candidatus Seribacter sulfatis. Next base: position 2,478 of record NZ_CAXLMO010000090.1, read on the forward strand.
TCAATTGCTGGATCATCCACATATTTTCCAATACTCGACTCGCCTCCTTCGCCATTAATACCAGCAATCTTAAGTCATTTTCATCAAATGCATTCACAATCATGGAATCCACATTGAGCGCACCCACTGTTCTCCCCCCCTCAATTAAGGGAGCTGCCATCTCTGACTTGATTCGATCATCCAATGGAAAGTATTTTTCTTCCTCTTCTACATTAGGGCATAAAAAAGGTTCACCATAAAGAGCAACCCAACCGGTTATCCCTACCCCCATGGGTAACTCAAATCCTTTACTCGCTTTTGATAAACCACGCTCCACCTCAATCAGTAATTTATCGGAATCTGCATTAATCAGACAAATCGATGCTGAGCTTGCACCAAAGATACCCACTACTTCATCCAAAATTCCCGACAAAGCCTCAACCGGATCTTTTTTATTTCCCGATAACGCACTAATTCGATACAGGGCATCCACCGCCCTCCTGTCTGCTAGTTCCATCTCATCTCCTTGCTCCATTAAAAAAAGAAATAGCAGAATGAACTGCTAAGGCGAGATTGGAAAATTACTTCTCCTTTGACTGAAGAAAATACTCCCAGGACTTCTCCACTTGCTTTCCGTAAAGCGAAGACATAAATGGGCGCCGTGGAGGTCTCTTTGGTTCTTTAAGCAACCTCATGCCAGCCTCTTTCGGTAACCGGTTACTCTTTTTACTATTACAACGAATACAAGAAATGACTACATTTTCCCACGATGTCCCTCCCCCACGGTCTCGTGGAATGACATGGTCCATATTCAATTCCTTACTCGGTAAATTCTTTCCGCAATACTGGCATCGATGATTATCGCGTTCCAATAAGTTTTGCCGGTTAAACTTCATCTCCTGCAAAAGCATTCGATCAAACCCTCTGAGTAAAAGAACGGCAGGAACAAGAACAGATTGATTCACCGTCCTCACCACCCGGGCACCGGGTGCAAACTCCGATTCCCTACAATGTTCAAACCATGCCCCAGCATCAAGAACACGAAAACTACCATCCTCCGCATAAATTACTTGGGCATGATCAAGAGATAATAAACTGAATGCCCGTTCAACTCCCACTACATTCACGGCCTGCCAAAGCCGATTCAGTACTAGTGTTTGATAGCTTGTCTCCATCCGTTCTTAATTTAAGGAAATAACAAGCCAACCTGTCAAAGGCTTTTTATTCTTTTTTTGTATTAACTCACCTTCGAACGAAATAACATAAAAATATAATTCTCTACTCAGAACCTCTTCAGGAATTCTAATAGCTCCGTCCGTTTTTGTTTTCGTAAAAATTCAAAAATGCTTTGTGTGCGACTCGATATCCTCCAGGAGTTGGATAATCTCCGGTAAAATACCAGTCTCCCGGATGGTCCGGGAGGGCTTCGTGTAGATTTTCAATCCCCTGGTAAATTACCTCGACCCGGGGCTCACCATTTAATTCACTTGGAGTTACTAACTCTGCTACCTTATTGGAAATTTCTTCTGGGGTGAAATTCTCATACACTTTTTTCACATGATTCACCAAATTGGGACGAGTTTCCTTAAGGGCTTCACGGCAATTCTTGGCAACTTCAGCAAGCAGGCCTCCATAACCATTTTCATTGATCAGCGCGACTGCTGCCTGAAAAGCGATAAACTTTCCCAATTCGGACATGTCGATTCCATAGCAGTCTGGGTAGCGAATTTGAGGAGCGGTGGAAGCAATCAACAATTTCCTTGGCTTGGATCGACCCAGAATTTTCAAAATACTTTGCTTAAGTGTGGTTCCCCGAACAATCGAATCATCAATGCAGACAAGTGCATCAATTTTCTCCCGCACAACACCATAGGTAATATCATAAACATGAGATACAAGTTGATTCCTGCCAGATTCCTGGGAGATAAATGTGCGTAATTTAATATCCTTGTTGGCAATCTTCTCCCCTTTTGGCCAATTATCCATTACCAATTCGTTGATTAATTCATCGGTTAATTCGCCCTTATTTTTAGCCTCAATTAACTGTTGCTGTACTTCTGCCCGACGAACCAATCGAAGTTGCTCCATAAACCCGTAATATGCACTCTCTGCAGTATTCGGAACATAACTAAACACACTGTTGGAAAAATCATTCCCTACGGACTTGAGAACATCAGGCACCAATAAGGCACCGAGCATTTTGCGCTCTGCATAAATATCGGGATCATTCCCCCGGGAAAAATAGATTCGTTCGAATGAACAACCAGTCTGGCGAGCTGGGTCATCGGCGAATCGCTCCACTTGAACCTCTCCGTTCGCCTTGGCCACCACAATGGTGCCTGGTTTGATTTCCTGAACCTCGTCCACTTTCTTGTCAAACACAGTCATTAAAGGTGCCCGCTCGGAAGCAACCGCAACCACCTCATCATCTTCAAAATAAAACCCTGGACGGATGCCCAGCGGGTCGCGCATGGCAAAGGCATCCCCGTTTCCAATTATACCGGCGAGTGCATAACCCCCATCCCAATGTTCGGAAGCCTTTCGAAAGATATCTGGCAAATCGACTCGTTCACCAATCCATTTAGAAAGATCATCCCCACTTACTCCTTCTTTTAGAGCCTCTGCAGAAAGCTTGTCATTAGTTGAATCAAGATGGTACCCGGTTTCTTCCAAAATTGCCTGTGTATCAGTATCAAAAACCGGATGTTGGCCACGCTCAACGAGTTTTTGGTTCAATTCTTCGACATTGGTAAGATTAAAATTACCCGCCACCATCAGGTTTTTCCCTGGCCAATTACTCTTACGAAAATATGGGTGGCAAGTGGTGGAACCATACGCTCCCGAGGTTCCATAGCGGAGGTGCCCCATGAGAATCTCACCCCCGTAGTCAAAGTGCTTCTTATAAGTTTCAGGAAATTCAGGAAATGCAATCCCATCCTTAACCATTTTTTCCAGTTTCTTGTGCTGACCACCGAAAATTTTAGACAAAGCCTTGGTGCTCGTACTCCGTTCGCGAAACATAAAAGCTTCACCGGGAGGCATATTTAATTTCATCGATCCAATCCCAGCACCATCCTGACCCCGATTGTGCTGCTTTTCCATCAATAGGAATAATTGATTAAAGCCCCATAATGGAGTGCCATACTTCTGTTCATAATAAGCCAGTGGTTTCCGTAAGCGGACTAGGGCAATTCCGCAGTGGTGGCCGATTTCATCACTCATGGTGGTTTAGCTATGATTCATTTTTTGTGGGATGGCGTCGCTCCAAGTCTTATGCAGTTGATTGACCGAAGAATCAAGAATTTCATTACCCGACACTGAAAGTTTTAACTGTCCGGATGAATCGGAGTATCCTAATGGATCAATGCTCAATCCATTTTGGCCCGCAGATAGTACTATTCCCTCACTTTCACTTTTGGATACTGCAATTAATACACGGCCCTGACTTTCTCCAAAAAGGAGGGCATCCAGTCGGTTGGATTTCCCTTTGGAATCGATTGAGAGCGATGCTCCAATATTCGGGTTTTCAAAAAACATTTCAGCCAAGGCAACCAAAAGTCCACCCTCAGCAATATCATGTGCAGCATGTACATGCCCGGCTTCAATTTGTTGTATAAGGAAATCCTGTACTTTCTTCTCGGATGCCAAATCAACATCCGGACAAGTTCCCTCTTTTTTTCCATATTCGGTCTGAAGAAAATAACTTCCACCCAATTCATGAGGTAGACCGCCGAGCAGAAGAATTGATTGATCAGGTTGTGAAATAAAGCTTCGGGTCACACTTGATGATTTTTCAATTAAACCAACCATGGAAACCACTGGTGTCGGGTCAATTCCGCCCTCGCCATGTTCATTATACAAACTCACATTTCCACCCACTACCGGAACATCGAAAAAGGTACATGCATCCGCTAACCCCTTTACACATTCCTTCAGCATGTGATAAGCCTCCGGTTTATTGGGGTTGGCAAAATTCAGATTATCGGTAACGGCAAGTGCACGAGCGCCTGAGCACGCCAAATTACGCATGCACTCTGCAAACGCAATCTGTGCTCCCTTGTAGGGATCCAAATAACAGAATCGATTATTACAATCATTCGAAATCGCTAATCGTTTATCAATGCCAGCAATACTCAAATGAACCACTCCAGCATCACTTCCTGGCTCAACTGTACAGCCAGACATAACCATATGGTCATATTGTTGCCAGACCCACCGCTTGGAAGCGATCGTAGGGTGAGCTAATAATTTATTTAAAGAAGATTCAACCGATTCAACAGCAAGTTCGGGAACAGAACTTATACTCCAATTTCGAGCCACTTCAATATGAGCAGGCTCACTGGCCGGTTGGTCATAAATAGGGGCTTCATCAGTAAGGGATTTGGCGGGCAGATCCGCCACAACGACTCCCTTATGCCGAACTACCATTCGATCTCCGTCCTTTACTTCTCCAATATGTGCCGCGTGTAAATCCCACTTTTCAAATACTTCCCTAATCTCATGCTCCCTACCCTTTTTCACAATCACGAGCATTCTTTCCTGGCTTTCAGAAAGCATAATTTCATAGGAATTCATTCCCGTTTCTCGCTGTGGAACAAGATCGAGATCAATTTCAATTCCTAAACCTCCACGGGACGCCGTCTCACAAGTCGAACAGGTCAAACCTGCTGCTCCCATATCCTGGATACCCACCACTAATCCTGGAATCGCCATCATTTCAAGGCATGCTTCTAGAAGAAGTTTCTCCATAAATGGATCCCCCTTCTGCACCGCAGGACGATCGGCAGCACTCTCCTCAGTCAATTCACGGGAGGCAAAACTGGCTCCGCCTAAACCGTCTCGACCGGTACCGGGCCCAACATAAAAAACTGGATTCCCCACGCCAGTGGCTGCACCACGATGAATATCCTCGTGTTTGAGAATTCCGGCACATAGTGCATTGACTAAAGGATTCCCCTCGTAGCAATCATCAAAGTAAACATCGCCCCCCATATTAGGAATTCCCAGGCAATTTCCATAATTTGAAATCCCGCTCACTACTCCCCTAAAAAGTCTTTTGACATGTGCAGATTCTAAGGAACCAAAACGAAGGGAATTGGTCAGTAGAACCGGACGGGCTCCCATCGTAAAGATATCCCTTACAATTCCACCCACTCCGGTTGCTGCACCTTCAAAGGGCTCAATTGCACTGGGATGATTGTGCGATTCAATCTTAAAAGCAACACCCCACCCTTCTCCCACATCAATCACGCCCGCATTTTCCTCACCCGCTTTAACGAGCACCTGGCCAATTGCTTCTTTATCCTTTTTTTCGGTGGGAAAAAGACGAAGTAATTTCCGGGTATTTTTGTAGGCACAATGTTCCGACCACATGACCGAGAAAATTCCCAATTCAGTCAAGTTGGGCGTGCGACCAAGAATTTCTAAAACTTGATCATACTCTTCCGGAAGCAGACCATGCTGTGCCACTAATTCCGGTGTAATCTCGACATTTAAACATGGATCTGGGTTAAGGGGTAATGAAGGAACTGTATTTTCGGTCATGATTCAGAAAGTTCGATTGGGGAACTCGATCGTATAGGGCCAAGAAAAGCTTCCAATACCGGTAAGCCATCTTGACTGGGATGAAATTTTTCAACCGCACGCTCAGGGTGTGGCATCATACCGTAGACATTTCCCACTTCATTTCGAATTCCGGCAATATCATTGATTGAACCATTGGGATTTCCAATATAGCGAAGGAGAACCTGATTATTTGATTCCAATTTTGCCAACGCATCCTGCTCCAGGCGATAATTTCCCTCTCCATGAGCAATCGGTATAGTTAACTCGCTTCCAATTGTATCCGAACTAAAATGTTCATTTGAATCTTCCACTTTTAATTTTTGGTTTACGCAACGAAATTCCAGGCAATCATTTCGGATCAAGGCCCCGGGGAGCAAGCCCGCTTCACAAAGAATTTGAAACCCGTTACAAATCCCTAATACCGCTCCGCCCTTCTCTGCAAATAATCGGAGGTCCTTCATAATCGGAGAGAATCGGGCGATCGCGCCACAACGAAGATAATCCCCGAAGGAAAATCCTCCCGGTACAATAACCGCCTCCGTTTCTGCCGGCAATGGCGACTTATGCCAAACTCGATTGGCGGGAATTCCTAAAACATCCTGCACCGCGTGTTCCGCATCCCAGTCACAATTGGAACCGGGAAATTGTAAAATTGCTACTTTCATGAAATTACTTCTATTTTACTGTTCTTTTGGAGTTTCGGCTTCCTCCTCATCAAAAATTTCTTCCACCACCGGATTGGTCAATATACCAATCCCTTCAATCTGTACGGTGACTTCGTCCCCAGGCACAAGGAATCTTCTCGGCTCTCTTGCTTCTCCCACTCCCGATGGAGTTCCGGTTAAGATAAGGGTTCCAGGTAGTAATGTGGTACTCCCACTTAGAAAGGAAATCAAGGTGGGAACATCGAAAATCATATCACTTGTTGAAGATTCCTGCATCTTTTCTTCATTCAAGAATGTTCGCAATGTAAGTTTACTGGGATCGGGAATTTCATCCGCGGTGGTCAAACAAGGACCAACTGGGCAAAAGGTATCAAAACTCTTTCCTCTACAAAACTGGCCTCCCCCTTTTTCCTTCTGCCAGTCACGGGCACTTATATCATTCGCACAGGTATATCCTAGTACATAAGAAAGTGCCTCTTCCGGTTTTACATTTTTACATGGCTTTCCAATCACCACGCCTAATTCTCCTTCGTAATCTACTTTATCACTCCGCAAATAGCGTGGGATTACCACCGGATCTCCCGTACCTTGAGTGGTGGTCGGAGCTTTCATGAAAATCATCGGATATTTCGGAGGTTCCTTTCCTGTTTCCTGAGCATGGGCTTTATAATTAAGCCCGACTCCATAAATGCACCGAAAATCAATCGGAGTAAGAAATTGAAAAGGGGTAATACGATGAGTGGTAGCCTCGAAATCTCCATTATCCTTTTTTAAGATTTGAAACATTTGGCCCTGTTCATCAAATCGACCGAACCCCATTGATCCGGACTTATCGAGGTATCGAAAAATCTTCACCCCGCTTCGATCTCGAAACGATAATCCTCAATCACTGGATTACTTAATAATCCATCGCATAATTGATCGACCTGAGCACGCATCTCGGGCGTATCCTCTCCATCAATCTCAAAGGTGACGGTCTTGCCCACGCGAACAGCCCCCACAGTTTGATGGCCTAAGCTTTTGATAGCTTGTTCGACCGCTGCGCCTTGGGGATCCAAGACAGTTGTCTTGGGGGAAACAAATACAGTAACCTTCACGACATACTTAAAGAAGAGCTATGCCCAACCTTCAACCTTATTTTGCGCACGTTGAGAAAAAAATTGTAAATTAATCACTTTTTTGAGCCATAGGATGAAAATTCGCATGTTCATCAAGTAACCGTTCAACTTCCACCTGAGTGTAAACCTGAGTCGTTCCAATATCTGCATGACCCAACATTTCCTGAACCGCACGAATATCCGCTCCACCCATTAAAAGATGAGTTGCGAAAGAATGCCTCAATCCATGGGGACTGAGATTTTTCTCAATTCCCGCCTTTCGAGCATAATCCTTAACTAATACCCAAACCATTTTTCGGGAGATTGCTTTTCCACGAATACTCAGAAAAAGTTCTCCTCCCGTTCCCTCCTTTACCAATTGCGGACGTCCACCATGTAAATAATTTCGGATTGCAGTCGCGGCATGCTTACCCACCGGAACAATTCTTTCTTTTGAACCCTTTCCGTACACCCTTGCATACCCCTCTTCACAATCCACCGATGTCATGGGAAGCATACAAATTTCTGAAACCCGCAAACCACTTCCATACATCAATTCAAATAAAGCCCGATCTCGCTTTCCCAATGGGCGAGTCAAATCGGGAGCTGAAAGAAAGCGTTCCATCTCCTCAATCGTTAAACAATCGGGCAAACGCCTTCTTTTTTTCGGATTGGGTAGAAGTTCGGTAAAATCTTCTGTCATTATTCCCTCGCCAACCAAATACTTCGCGAGCATACGAACAGCGGATAATTTTCGAGCGAGGCTTGCAACTGCATACTCGTCCTCTGACATCGAAGCTAACCACTTGGATAAATTAACCAATTCCACAGCCTGCCATCCAGAAACACCCTGACTGTGTAAATGTTGGGCACATTGAATTAAATCATTTTCGTATGACTGAACCGTATTTTTCGCTAATCCCTTTTCCAGCTGAACCCAAGCAAGAAAACCACTCAATTCGGCCTCAAAGGAGGGAGGGAGTTCAAGCCTGACTTCTCCCTTTTCTCTTCTCTTTACCTTACTCTTTGCCCCCATTTCTAATCAGATCAGTCTTCTGGCAAACCAACGGGGGAAAGCTCGCCTGCAAATAATTTTCGATAAATCCGATTTACCGGAGTCTTCATTCTACTCACCATAAATTTTTCCTTCCGTAATGCACCGTACCCGTAACGATAGCTAGCCGCGAGACGCGGATAAGAAAACAAATCCACACTTTCAAGCATTCCCTTCAGTCTGGCTAAGTAGAGAATACCCACCTCCACATTGGTTTCCCATTCAAAAGCCTGCCGGTAGTGCAACTGGGTCACATCCTGCCAAGCCGCCTCCGTTAACTGCATCATTCCACGAGCCACCGAGGACTCGGCATTTGCATTTAAGCTACTCTCCGCATGGCAGATCGCATAGATAAAAGAAGGATTTAACCCATGCCTGGGTCCCTCGGTCTTTATTTTACGCCATACTTCTTCTTCAGAAATAAAATTCGCATTTCGATCGAGATACTTACACGAAGTACTCCCAAACAAAAAAATTATAAAAAACTTTATTCCTCGCCATATTTTCATCCCGTATTAATAAAAAGCACCCGTTTGCTTGCTAGGCAAGAAGTTTGATCTCACTAAACGGACACTCTAAAACGATGCAAGAAAAAGGAAAGCTCCCACAAATAAAAGGGCAAAGACCGCGGTTAAGCCAATCGGGTGTAACCCTAATTTTGCACGCTTATCCATTTTACTTTTTGCCTGACCGGCAGTGGTAGTCGAATTCGCACCAAGATAATGGAGCCATTCCGCGACCAGGGTCATCACATAAACCTGACCGGCCTTGGCAAAACCATTTACCCTACT
>NZ_CAXLMO010000091.1:0-10516 GCF_964187635.1 Candidatus Seribacter sulfatis
ACTTTCGAATTTCTAATGAATTGTAGGGTAACTTATCAACTAGTAAAAAGTGTACTCTTCCAATGCATAAAACTTGCTCATTCAAAATTCTATTTGAAGCAACTTACTAAATTACCTTAACCAAATATTTATGAAATCAAGACTTCGTTCAAGATGGTACCGCTCCTCTGAGAAACCTTTGGAAACTTCTTCCCAAAGCCAAAAAAGTAAAGAACCTTTTGGTGAAATAACTGCAAGCTCGAAGAAGCTCCAAGACGACCTTTCAAATGCAAAACCTCCGCCAATCCGTGAGCGTGGAAACCAAGGTCAAAGAAAAGGAAGATCAGATTATCAAGGTTCTAATGAAAATCGTGAAGGGCGTAACCGCCCACAAAGACCTAGAAATCCCAATCGAGATTCAAGAAGGCAAGAGGGAAACTCTGAAAACAAAGAAAAAAGTCGCCCTAGTAAAGAAGACAGGGCCAGGAAAGGAAACCATGAGAGAAATCCCTCTGACCCTCAAAATAGGAAACCTAGAAGACGAAAAAATAAGAATCATTCCGAAAGTAAAAGGAACGACACCAGAAATGAACCGAAATTAAATAAGAAGGAAGAAAAAGTTCCCAAAAAATCGGGGCTCGGTGGCTTTATTTCTAAACTTTTTGGGGGTTAATGCTTGAGCAATTAATTGCACTCCTTCACTTTATTTAAGAAGTGGAAGTTTTTAGAATTTGTGGAGGTCCACCACTCAAAGGGACAGTTAATATAAGCGGGTCAAAAAATGCTGCTTTGCCAGAGTTTGCTGCGACTTTACTTAGTCCAGAGACGAGTACTTTAAAAAATGTCCCTGATTTAAGTGATGTTCAATTTATGGCCGAAATTCTTTCTGAGCTTGGTGCGCAGGTGGAACGCATAGATCGGACGACATGGAAAATTAATCCTAGAAATATTGCCCATAGAGCTCCCTATGAATTAGTCAGAAAGATGCGGGCCTCTATTTGCTTGCTCGGTCCCTTGGTCGGTCGATTAAGAATGGCAGAAATTCCTATGCCTGGGGGTTGTGTTATTGGGCAAAGACCTATCGATCTACATATCAAAGCTTTGGAATGTCTAGGCGCTACAATTGAACTGGAAAAAGGGATTGTAAAAGTAAACGGACAAAACTTAAAAGGGAGCAAAATTTTTCTAGGAGGTAGACATGGTAGTACAGTCACCGGTACCACTAATGCCATTATGGCAGCTGTATTAGCTCCAGGTATTACCAAAATTGAGAGTTCAGCTTGTGAACCAGAGATCATCGATTTGTGTAAAATGCTAATTAAGATGGGTGCCAAAATTAACGGAACCGGGTCGCATATTCTAGAAATTGAAGGTGTATCAAAATTGAATGGCTGTACTCATGAGGTAATGCCAGATAGGATTGAAGCAGCAACCTATGCAATCGCGGCTGCAATTACTGAAGGTGAAATTATTCTTAACAATGCAAGAGCTGAACACCTGGGAAGCTTCATTAATGTAATGCAGGAAAGTGGAGTAATGATCGAAGCCCTTTCCTCTAATCAAATGAGGGTTGGATTAAATGAGAGTGAACTTAATTCTCTCGAAATTATTACCCTGCCCTACCCTGGATTCCCCACTGATTTACAGGCTCAGTCCTGTGCTCTGGCTTGTAAAGCGAAAGGAATTAGTATCCTTACCGAACGAGTCTACCCAAGTCGATTCATGCATGTCCCTGAACTTATGAGAATGGGGGCAGATATTGCGATGGAGGGATCGAGCTCAGTAGTAAAAGGTAAAAGCAAGCTAACAGGAGCTCCAGTAATGGCTTCCGACTTAAGGGCAAGCGCAGCGTTAATTTTGGCAGGACTAGCCGCAGAAGGAGAAACTTGGGTGCAAAGAATTTATCATCTCGATCGAGGGTATGATGCCTTTGAAAAAAAACTCCAAGCCCTAGGGGGTATCGTGGAAAGAATTCCTGAATCAAAACTTCCAAAGTCCTTCTCTACTTTCTAATAAATCTTAATCGAATGAATGAAGAACAATTAAAAGGGAAAGATTTTATGGACCAATCTATACCGCCATCCAATGAGATAGATGCTGCTTTACGCCCCCCCTCATTTGCTGACTTCACTGGGCAAAAGAAAACATTGGAGCGCCTAGAGGTTATGGTGGGGGCAGCATGTACTCGCGAAGAACCCCTAAAGCATATTCTGTTGTGCGGTCCTCCGGGATTAGGGAAAACGACTCTGGCGCATATTATCGGGCGAGAAATGAATCGGGAGGTTCGAGTTACCTCCGGCCCTGTTATTGATAAGCCAGGTGACTTGGCAGGCTTACTGACCAATCTGCAAGAGGGAGACCTTCTCTTTATTGATGAAATTCATAGGATTCCTAAAACTGTGGAAGAATACCTTTATTCTGCTATGGAAGACTACCGAATAGACATAATGATAGACCAAGGGCCTAATGCTCGAAGTGTTCGTCTTGATATCCCCAGGTTTACCCTTGTCGGTGCTACTACTCGAGTGGGATTGCTGACATCTCCGATGAGAAGTAGGTTTACCCTTCAGACACGACTGGATTATTATAATCGAGATGATTTGACTAAAATCGTACTGAGAAGTTGTAATTTACTGGATTGTGAAATCAATCAAGCAGGTGCGGATGAAATAGCCGGGCGGGCAAGAGGCACTCCCAGGATCGCCAATAATCTAATTCACTTTGCCCGAGATTTTGCTCAGCAAAGAGCCGATGGTAAAATTTCGAGAGAAATTGCCAATGAAGCACTTGAATTACTTGAAATAGATAGCCGGGGATTAGACGAAATGGATAAACGAATTCTTCGCATTATCGCAGAAAACTATAAAGGTGGCCCCGTAGGATTAGGAACTGTAGCAGTTGCCGTAGGGGAAGAAGAGCATACTCTTGAAGAGGTACACGAACCTTTTTTAATCCAAGAGGGCTATCTCAAACGCACATCTCAAGGTCGAATGCTTACCTCAAAAGGTTGGAACATAACCGGGTTATCCGAAATCCAAGATCCAAATTCAGGGCAAACTACTTTTATTTAATTCAATTCCCTTCTTAACATAGGGGAATAAGTGCAAAAACGATCCTGACACAGTCTCTGGTCGTGTTCTAATTAATTCTTCAATCTCCTGAGTAGGATATTCAATTATTTGGAGAATTTCATTCCGATTAAATCGAATCTCTTTTTCATATTTTAAAAGATAAACTCGAACAAATTCATTACCAGTTTCCAGGCATGGACTGGCCCGGAACACTTCAATAAATAATTTACGATCTGCTACGATTCCTAACTCCTCCTCGCATTCCCGAACAGCAGCACTCAAATAGTCTTCACCGGCATCAACATGACCCGAGCAGCTGCTTGTCCATAGGAATGGATCCACATCCTTATTACCCGATCTCTGTTGTAAAATCCAATTCAGTGAGTTCGCATTTACCAGTACATGTATGGCTCGATGAAACAGGTTATCACGATGAACCAGCCCTCTTGCTAATTGTCTTATTGGACGATCATTTAAATCAACAACATCAAATTTTTCTGTCATTCTTGTAGTTCATAAAAATAATTTAAGTTTATTGTTGGCTAATTGTAGATAGTTAACCTTATTCGAACATATAGTGGATGTAAATTTCAAGATTTTAGGTTCAAGCAGTTCTGGCAATGCTGCTTTATTACAAGCAGCGGGCGCGTCAGTCTTAATAGATGCGGGCATGTCGGGTAAAAAATTAGAATTACTTTTAAATGAAGAAGGCCTTTCAGCAGAAGCGTTAGATGCAGTCTTTCTTACACACGAACATAATGACCACTCCGCTGGCGTTCGTGGATTATCAAAGTTTGGAAGACTGCCTTTTTTTGCAAATCAGGATACTATTCAAGCAATTCAGCCCAAGTTACAAAAAAGGCCCAATTGGAAAGTATTTGAGACTGGTAAGCAATTCAGCTTTGGTCCATTCAAAATTCATCCATTTAGTGTCCCCCATGACGCGTATGATCCAGTTGGCTTCTATTTTGAATGGGGAAAAGATGACCTATTTAATCCACATTCAAGTCTCGCATGGGTGACCGATCTGGGCTATGTGCCCACCTTGGTCAAAGAAAGAATACGACAAGCCAAAATATTAGTGGTGGAAGCAAATCATTGCTCCAAAATGCTTGAGGATGATCAAAAACGTCCTTGGAGTCTTAAACAGAGAATCAGGGGCAGGCATGGCCATCTTTCCAATGATAACACATTTGAAATGCTTGAGTCTATCGAAGGATCATGCTGGGAGAAAGTTTTCCTTATGCACTTGAGTAAAGATTGTAACGACATTAAAAAAGTTCAGGATAAATTTGCTGGCTTAAGGGGACAAGGCTCTAGGTTTTCCACATTTGTAGTCGATCCAAGTTCGGCAAAAACAATTCCAATATGAAAAAATTAGATAGACAAACAAAAGTGATTGCAACGATTGGACCGGCAACGGAGAGCGAAGAGATGCTGGAAAAACTGATTCTAAAAGGGGTGGATGTCTGCCGGTTAAACATGGCCCATGCAGACCATGATTGGGTACGTATGATATCTTCTAGAATACGTTCTGTGGGAGTCAGGTTGAATCGTGAGCCCGCAATTATGATGGATGTAAAGGGACCTGAAATTCGTACCGGCTACCTTCACAAGGAAGTGGAATTAAAAAAAGATGATCTGCTAGATATAGTGTTCGTAGCTCAACCTGACCCTCCACAATACGAGGGGATTTGGCAAATTGAAGTAAATTATGACAAACTTGCTGATCATATAAAATCAGGGGATACTGTCTTAATAGATAATGGCCTAATTCCTTTATTAGTGATCGAATCTTCCGCGAAGCGAATCAGATGTAAAGTACTTCAGGATTCCATCCTAAAGAGCCGTAGACATGTCAACCTACCCGGAATCGAAACTGGACTGCCCTCGCTCACCGAAAAGGACAAAAGAGATTCGAAAGTGGGAATTGAATGTAAACACGATTTTTTCGCACTCTCGTTTACACGTGATGCCGATGCCATTGATTTATTTAGGCGTTTCCTTCAAGATAATGGTTCGGACGCCCACATTATTGCAAAATTAGAAGATCAAAAAGGCGTTTCTAATATTGATGAAATTATTACTGCATCAGATGCGATTATGATTGCACGAGGTGACTTAGGAATTGAATGCCCTTTTGAGGATCTTCCCATTATTCAGAGAAAAACAGTTGGAGCCTGCTTGACGAATGGAACGCCCGTTATTGTTGCGACCCATCTGCTCGAATCGATGATTGAATCCCCCGTTCCTACAAGAGCAGAAATTAGCGATGTCGCAAACGCTGTAAATGAGGGGGCAGACTGTTTAATGTTAAGTGGAGAAACTACCACCGGTAAGCAACCACTTGAATGCCTAGATATCCTAAACCGAATTGCCTCAAAAACGGAGTCTGTCCTGGTACCGGGTTTAACCGATGAACTGCGCTTATTCCGACCGAAAGCGAAGATGCTTCGATCCGCTGCTATGTTGGCGATGAAAATGAAAAATTCCGCCGTTCTCGTTTTCACTCGAAGTGGAGACCTTGCCGCAAAATTGGGGGCACTGCGTCCCAATGGTGCCCCTCTATTTGCCTTTACTGATGTCGATGGCCTACACCGACGATTGCGTTTAATTTGGGGAATTGAACCCTTTATGATGGATTTTTCTGATGACCCCGAACTAACGATTCAAAATGCAATCGAGAAATTAAAGGAGGAAAGCTGGGTCGAAATTGGGGACCAACTCGTGACAGTTACTAATGTTCTTGCTAGTGGTAAAATAGTAGAAAGCATTCAACTTCGAGAAGTGGATTAAATTACGGTCGTCGGAACTATCTATTTTTCCAAATCATTTTTACAGAAATTACAAAAACGAGAACAAAAGGAATTCCGGTTGCCACCCAATCTGATATAATACCTTTCTCTCCCAATGCATCGCATAAAGAACGAATAATATAAAACACAAGAATATAGAACAAAGACAGTCCGGTAATAAAACCAACTGACCTCTGCTCATTTCGTAGTGATAGAGCTAGTGCACACATCACCGCCAAAAAGCAACCCGGTACATTCCAAAGAAGTTGTGTTCTCCTTAATCGGTACGGATTAAGTTTGGATGAATTTTGATTGGGAAAGTTGTCTATTAATTCGCTTAGTTTTTCAAAACTTAAATCCTGGGGCTTTGCTTGTAATAAAGCAAAGGGAGTAGGGTCATCAAAAACCTCTGGCAAGTGGAGCTCTGTAAACCTTTTATTATACCTTGGACTACTAGTCCTGAAATTTAAAATTTCATCAAAAGAATTCACAGATGGATCCCAAAAAATACGGTTATTTTTAACCACAGGGATTCCACCTGAAGAAGAAAATCCTAAAAACACCCCATCCTTAAAATGCCAACCTTTATTACTCAGTCTTGCTGACTCAGACCGAATTCGATACAGCTCGCTTCCATTTTCATCGTAGCAATACAAATGAATTTGTTTTGCAGTGCCATGAAGAAGGTCAAAACTTTGGAAATACCAAGTGCGGTGGACGGATTGTAATCTCATTTTGAAAGAGGAGACTATTGTATTCTTTGTTGGCTCGTCCCCACCAATAGAATTTTTAAACCACTGTTCTAACTTTTCTGTATCTTGACTATACCAAGATAAAAAGGAAATTATTATTGCTACTCCGATAATCGGGCGGGCAATAAAGAAAGGAGAACAACCAGAAGTATCTAATGCTAATAACTCACGATTTTTAGCCAAAAACGAAAAAGTAAATAAGGTCGCTACAAAACAGCCAATCGGAAAGAGCCACGATAAATAACTGAGTGCAAAGCGGGTAAATAAAACCAAGAATGTGCGAAAAGATTTAATTTCTAAAAACTCGTCCTGGTCCGTTAGTAATTGTAGAAAGAGCAAAGAATAAAGTACGAGGAAGCAAAGCCCAAACCACTTTAACCATTCGCAAATCAAGTATTTTTCAATAATTTTCAATTTTTATTTAGTTTCGAGTAGGATGTTGATCACAGCCAACCGCGTCAAAAGCAATTCATTGTTAAATTCGAATTGTCTACTGTAAAGATTTTCTTTGATATGTAATTAATAATGAAATTCCTAAAGTCGTTCTTTCTTCCATTGATATATTTCTTAACTGTCCAGAGTTCTCATGCAAAAGAGACAATCAGTTCGGCAAGTTGGCAGGATAACATAGATCAGTTTTTTGGAGAATTTATTGTAGCTCCTCTTGCTTCATTTTTATTTTGGCCGATCCCTGGTCTTCAAATGCCTCTCATCGTCGCATGGTTACTAGGGGGAGCAATTTTTTTCACCTTCAAAATGGGATTTGTAAATATTCGCTTTTTCAAACATGCAATTGATTTAGTAAGGGGAAAGTACGATACTCAAAATAGTAAAGGTGAAGTTACTCACTTTCAAGCGCTCACCACTGCCCTTTCCGCAACTGTTGGACTGGGAAATATTGCTGGAGTCGCCATTGCGATTGGCACGGGTGGACCCGGTGCAACATTCTGGATGATCCTGGTTGGTTTTCTTGGAATGTCTTCCAAGTTTACCGAATGTGTACTGGGTCAAAAGTACCGAAAAATAAGAAAAGACGGAAGAATAATGGGCGGGGCAATGCATTATTTATCGGAAGGATTAAAAGAACTTAAACTTAAACACTTAGGTGGTTTACTGGCGGGTCTATTCTGCCTGCTATGTATTGGAGGATCGTTTGGTGGAGGAAATGCCTTTCAAGTGGTACAATCCTTAGATCTAATCAAAACGGTCTTTCCCTTTCTATCTGTCTATCCATGGGTGTACGGACTAACCTTATGTATTCTTGTAGGGCTTGTAATTTTGGGAGGTATTCGAAGTATTGCAAAAGTGGCATCATACATCGTTCCTTTTATGTGCGGTATTTACCTTATTGCTTGTACCTACATTTTATTCATTTTATCAGACCAAATCCCAAGTGCTATAAGCTTAATTTTTCAAGAAGCGATGAATCCAAGCGCGGCATTTGGAGGTTTTCTTGGCGTATTAATTATAGGAGTAAAAAGAGCTGTTTTCTCAAATGAAGCAGGGATTGGCTCAGCCGCAATTGCTCATTCTGCTGCAAAAGTCTCCCACCCAGTAGAAGAAGGAATTGTGGCGTTACTCGAACCTTTTATTGACACGATTATTGTCTGTACGATGACTGCACTCGTTATAATTGTTACCGGTTCCTACTTAGATCCTTCAAACCAAAGTTTCATTGCAAATAATCAAGGGGGTGCACTTACATCTGCCGCAATGGGAAGCGTAATTTCATGGTTTCCATACTTGTTATCAATTGCCGTTTTTCTCTTTGCGTTCTCCACAATGATATCATGGTCTTATTATGGTGAGAGGTGCTGGGTTTGGCTATTCGGGGATAAATCCTCCTTTATTTATAAAACGATATTCTTACTATTTACATTTTTAGGATCGATCATTACCGCTACCAACATTTTAGATTTTAGTGATTTAATGATATTAGGAATGGCTTTTCCAAATATTCTAGGTTTATTTTTATTAAGTAATAACGTAAAAAATGACTTAGTTGCCTACGAAAAGATTAAAAGATAATCAGCAAAATCATTTGACAACTAGCTTTTTATGCTATCAATGTATATGATACTATTAGACAAACCCCTACAAACCTTTTATAATGGACGAAGATTCCTTACACATTTCAGACTCTGACGAAGCAAAAGCCTCGATTTCCCGTTTGCTAAAAGCAATCGAAGGTTGGGCAACCAAAGAAAGTCAAAAAGGAGAGTTAGAACTCACTGCATTCAGTGCAGCACTCGCCTCTGGCTTAATCTCTTTTCACGACTTTACATCTAAGGACTGTAGGAACAGTCAAAACTTGATTGGTGCAGTTTCACGGGCTAAACAACATATTGATAAAGAGCATAAGAAGTTCGATTCTGAAATCGACAAAATGCACATTAAATTTGCTCAGGAAATGGAAGAGTTGGATCTCAAGATCATTCGTGACCGAAAAGAATTTAAGAATTACTTGATCTCAGTTATTTACGCCGAAGAATATAACAAGCTAAGGTTGGCCCTAACAAATATTTTCGAGACATTAGACGCCAAATCGAAGTACGAAAACGCGAGTACTTAGTTGTACTAGTTAAGGTTCTATTTCATGAACCGTAAGCCCAGATAAAGCCAAATAGGTGTAGTAAGTAAACACCCAACCATTGTAGCAAGAATTGCTCTCATTGCCGTGGTTGTGTCACCCGAGTAATTCTTAACAATGACAATTGCAAATATCCCGGCGGGCATAGCAGATTGGACTATCAAGATATCTCTGAACCACTCCATTCCGATAGGTATTGGACCTTTAAGGGCATAACAAAAAATAAGTAGCGGGAAGATTAATAACCTGACAAGTATTGCTGAAGACTCGACTCGTAATCCAGTTGAAAGTTTAAAGTTTTTTATCAAATCTGAAAAATTGCCTCCTATTAAGAGTAAACCTATTGGAATCGCACAAGAACCAAGTAAGGTAATAATTTCCCATAAGAAAGACGGTATCATTTGCTGTCCCCCTATCTCCCTTACAGACACTGCCAAAATAATTGAAATGATTGGTGGATTCAATAAACGAATGAATTTAAATTGATTCGAAGCAAGCACCCAGATTCCTGCCGTCCAAATTGCTGTTTCTACCCCAAGATTAAAAAGGATGATCTTGGCAATAATTTCCTCGCCAAAAATTGATGCGGCAACTGGAAAAGCAAAGAAACCATAATTAAAAATTCCTGAACAAAACGTGAATGATGAAATGGCTGTTGCCTTCACTCCCATCAATTTTGCAACGAAGTAGGAACATCCAAAACCTAAGCAAATACAAATAAACCCAGCGGAGGTAACAACAAAAAAATGCGAAAATGAAAGCGTATCCTGATTACCCACCAAATGATAAAAAAAGAAACACGGATACAGTACCCTTACCGTCAAAACACTTAAAGATGCATCTGCCTCGACTCGTAACCACCCCCCCCTCCGACACAACCCGCCAATTAAAAGAATAAACAAAGGGGGAGAAATCGCCGAAATTATGTCCAAAAAATTTGCCATCAAATAGTAATATAAAGAATAAACTATTTCCTATCAATAGGCTTTAATTTTATTAGCTGAAATCAAATGATTTCTCTACAATTTGAAACCCTTTTTACTACCAAAAAATTAATAATTACTCTTCTTGGGAATGATTATTGAAGAGTTCAATTAAATTTTTAATTTCTAAATCTTAACATGACTCTCATTGCAACGCTTTTTGAATGAAATCAAAATAAGGAAAGTGACAGTTTCTAAGAAACTTATTCAGAATGGCGCCCCCACGAGGAATCGAACCTCGATCTACGGTTTAGGAAACCACTGTTCTATCCGTTAAACTATGGGGGCGAGAGTATATTATCTCAGTTTTATAATTATTTACAAGCCTGAGGTTGCATTAAAATCA
>NZ_CAXLMO010000092.1:0-23486 GCF_964187635.1 Candidatus Seribacter sulfatis
GTCATTGAGGCGGTAAAGGAATCCCCCGCTCCCACCGTATCGACCAAGTTTGCAGGTACTCCGGGTTGTTCAACCATTCCATCTGCATGTGCAAGAATCGCACCCTCTGCACCTTGAGTCATTACCACGAGATCCAATCTGAATTTGGTTCGTAATTCTCCGAGGACCTTTTCATCGCTTTGGGATAATTCAATGCCACAGGCTTGGCAGACCCGATGGAGTTCCTCATCGCTTATCTTTAGGATTGAGCAGAGGGCAATCGATTCACAAATCAGGCCGTCATCAAAAAATGGTGCCCGTAGGTTAATATCGAGTATGCAGGGCGTTTTCTGACCTTTGGCAATGGCAAGGGCCTTACGAATTCCTACACGGGAGGACTGTCCGCGTTGACCGAGGGTACCAAAATAAAGTGCATCTGCTTTTGTCACCATTCTATCAATCTCTTCATTCCATTCCCAATGATCCCAGGCGGCATTTTCTCCAATCGTAAAGGTGGGCAGGCCCTTTTCCGTAAGTTCCACATGAACGACCCCAGTGGGGTAATCCTTCAAAACCTGTACAAGATCGATATTCACTCCGTGTTTCCGGTAAACCTGTAAAAGGGCTTCTCCCCGCTCATCCTCACCTACTCCGCTGACCATATGGACATCTGCGCCCAGACGGGCGGAGTGGCAGGCAAAATTAGCAGTGGCGCCCCCAAAGCGTGGTCCATCGGGAAACAGGTCCCACAAACCATCTCCCATAGCCACGATTCGTGCACTCACTTTTTCAATCCCTTTAAAATCATTTTGGAAACTTGTGCAGCGAGAAGATCGCGACCGGCTTCATTGTAGTGAACATCATTTTCTCCACGCTGGTATTTCGCCCGATCATTTCCAATAACGGAATAAAGATCATTAATAAGAACCCCATGCTTTTTCATGACCGCCCGAGCAGCCTTGTTAAATTCATCTGCCCGTTCGTTCGTGATTACCACTTTCACCTTTCTCTCGGGACCCACACAGGGAGGAGTTGTAACTGCAAAGATAAGCCTGGCACCCGACTTCTTTAACTTACGAACAACCCCATCCAGACTCGTAGCGTAGGTTTGAGGTGTCGACTTATTCTCCTGAGACCAACCGTACCAGTCCCAAAGGCCGAAATTAAAATGAATAAGATTCCATTTTTCATCGCCGATCCATTGCAATACATTTTCATTACCAAATGCCGACCACCGGCAATTGGTTTTGGGACGGTGTACATTGGCTTTCCCATCGAGCAATTTTCGTACCCGGGGGGTATATCCAATCGAAATTGAATCCCCAATGATTAGAACCCTGGGCAATCCCGGATCATCCACCGGATTATCAAAGGGTTTGGAGAAGGGGTCAGGCTCGCCGCATAAAGAGCTTAGGAATGACAGTAAAATTAAAAAACAGAATGATTTATAGGGCATGAAAGACCGTATCAAAAAAGGTACCCGGTGATCAAGTCGAAGCAACCGGGTGCCAACCTGCCCGATAAACCAGGCAGAGCAGACCCGCACCCAAAACAAGATGGGCAGTCTGGGACCATGGGGGTAATCCGGCATAGGCCAATACAATTCCCAATAAAATCTGGCCCAGTACGCAACTGAGAATCCAGGTTGGAAGTAAATCCTTTTTCGATCTTTTCCGGGCAGTCCAAAAAATCCATACACTGAGACCAAGAACCACTAAGGAAAGTGGGCGATGAATGTGATCCACCAATCCGGCATGATCCAGCCAGTTTTCCCGGGCAACACCCTCAGGTTCCTTGGTGAACTCGTCCACCTTCTCACGTACCTGGGTGCCGAGAATGACCTGCAATATAATAAGTCCGTATAAAAGGCGGGTACCGGGAATGATGATACCTTGGGGATGAGGGGAGGACCAGGCCTGAAGACTGATCAACAGCGAAAGGAGGATCATCGCCAGTAACATATGCAGGGTAATCATACCGGGCATCAATTCTGTCTGCACCACGATCGATCCCAGCCAACCCTGGAAAATCACCATAAGCAATGCCACAAGGGATCCGTAAAACAGCCGGGGTTTTAATTTACGCAAGGGAAATGATGCAATAAATGTAGCGATAATAAAGATTCCAATCAGTACCCCGAGGACACGGTTCATGTATTCGATCCACATCTTGGTGGAGTCAAACTTGCTGAGATACTGCTTGCGATCGAGTCTGTCCAAGTAGTAAAGCTCGCCCGCCTCATCCGCTTGGGAAGGAATATCCACCAGTTCCGTGGGGGGTAACCAACACCCCCAGCAGGTCGGCCAATCCGGACAACCCAGGCCGGCACCGGTCGCGCGTACCAGTCCACCCGCAACCACCAGACCAAGGGTGGCCCAAAAGGTAAGAGATACCACTTTATGAAAACGGGACATTTTGTTTAGTATATTTTCTAAAAAGTTAAGGACAAAAAAATGGGTGAAATTGTATCCTTTAATTAGGAAATTTATTTAATAATTAGATTAACTTGCTGCTTTGAATTCCAAATTCTCCCCTTTACAGAAACTTTCCAAAGGTTATCTCCGAGCCCTTGAACGGAACTGATCGAACAGTTGTCACTGGAGCCTGCCTCGATAGCTTTCGTGGAATGAAAAAACAAATCACCCGTCTGTGCCCCCGCACTGGAAAGCATAATTTTTATGGATTTCGAGGTCGTGTACATTTCCTCGATCTCCGTGGCACCGATCGACAGATGAAGGTTGGAACCGACAAGTTTTGGAAAGTCCCCGGTCAATGGGGTAAAGCGAAGGAGCTGGGATCCATTCTTGGGAATATTCTTACCAGTGAAAGAATCGGTTGCGTAGCCTAGCGCTTTATTTTCCCAAAAGTCATAGACTACACAACGGGTTCCGGCAGGAAGACCCGCATCCCCAAAATCGAGGGTTATATCAGCCGATTTATTCTTATCCGAATTGTAAAGATTATAGACCGCAAAATCTCCCCATGTCCGATCCGCAGCAAACCCAAAGATGGTGTTTTTATCCGATTTCCCGAGTGTAAGCAGGCGGGAGTTTTCACGGCTGGCGGGTCGCATAATTTCGTAGTTCCGCCAAACCGCTTGCACATCCGGTTTATTAACCGGCTCGGAAATCATCGCGGTGCCCCCAGTAAGAGCCACGGTGTTGTGCCAGGTTCTCCACATATCAACTCCTTCCGGGGTATGACCCACCCGGCGGGAGGGTAATTTGACATCCAGGTAGGAAACATCCGCATCATTATTCCACCATACCCGGTTGTAAATTTGAAAACGTAAAACTGATTCAAGACAGTGAGCAAAGTGAGCTGGGTGAGAATCTGGCCCGACACGGGCAGCATCGACATAGCCAATCACTCCACGGGTTGGCTGTCCGAGGCAGGATAAAATATACATATCCTCACCAGCTGCATCACGGTACAGAGTGTATAATTCACGAAATGCCTGCAGGCGGGTGAGTTTAGGGTCCACATACCGGTTTCCGATTCCATTAAAATCAATCTTAATGTACCCGTATCCATTATCACGGGCGGTTTCGATTACCTGCCGTAAAAACTTTTTGGACTTCGGATGCGAAGGATTGATCCAATTCGCTCCGGCCGGGTGAAATGGATTAGGGTTCATGAAACTAGATATTCCCTTGGCATTGGACTGAATTGCGTCCGGGTTTGCTTTTTTCCATGGATGTTCCGGGTTGATCATTAATGGGGCAAACCAAACACCGGGAATCATACCAGCCTGACGGACCCGACGGGCGACCCGGGCCATCCCCGATGGAAACTTGGCATTTCCATTCCAGATACCATCCATGATCTGATACCCGTCATCAATTTGTACAATTCCTTTTCCAAAAGTGTTGGGATTTTTTTCAATCGTATCGACTACATCCATCACATGAGCCTCGTCAATTTTAGTGGTCCGATCGTACCAGCTACACCAGCCATAAACCGGTCCTTTATTATTACGAGCCTTGTGGGTGATGGCTACCCAACGGGTCCAAATGTCGGTGTTTGTTTCCGTATCTTCTGCAATTAACAGAATCTCCTCACTCCTACGGGTTTCCCCGGGGCTTACCAAAACCCGATCCATTTGAGCATAGGCCTTGAGTTTTTGGTCACGTACTTCCACCCGGCAATGGGCATCGGCGGGTCCAGCAGGTCCGATCAAAAAACTCTTTTTATTGATCGTGTTCACAAAGAGTCCGACTTCATTACAGCCGCCATTCATCACAGCCAAAGTCTCGGCATGGTTATGTTGCATCAGTGGAGTGATCAACCAATGAGAAGAATCTCCCAATTGTACTTTGCCGGAGCCCGACATAGCATCCAGTATTTCCAAAGAATTAAGATTCAGATCATGTTTGCTTCGGTTATGCAAAAAACCCTGAATTGTAATCGCATGAAAGTCATTCAATTCTTTTATTCGTAAGGTCAATTGGAAAGGAGAACCGTCTTTTCCATAAAGTTTGTCCGTCTGAGTAGCTCGACCAAAAGGAGTCACCACCTCTGTAGTCTTGACTTCTCCACGAAGCGAAAGATCTCTTGTACCAATCCGGTAATTTTTACCATCTGAAGAAAAGACCGCACTCGCACTGGCAGTGATTGTACCGATATCTTTTAATCCGATCGTATAATAATCGGATTTTGTGGAAAACTTTACTTCACCAACAAGTGAGGTAAGAAGGCATGAAATGAGAAGGATTGGGAGTCTGAATAAGGTCATGATTCTGATTATAAAAAGAGACCTATTACTAAACCTCACCCCATTCAAGGCAAGTGATATTAAACTAAGACAGAGACTTCTCGATCAGTTTCTTAGACGCCTTGACTCCGGCAACAGGCTCGAGAGCACTACCCTCCCATTCAATGGCGAGAATTCCTTTATATGCTGACTGCTTAATCATTTTCATAAGACGTGGATAATCAAAATCGGGCTGATTTCCATTTTTGTCAAAGCTGTGCATCTTGCAGGAAACTGTCACGGTATGGGGAAGCATGGCTTTTGTTCCCTTATAGACATTATCCTTCAACTTTCCGAAATCCGGCATTAGTTTGAGGGCGGGGTGTTTCAGCTTGGTGGCGACCTCTGCAAGAAACGCCCCTTTTTGGCTAAGGCTGGAAGCCCCCGGTTCAATTGCAATGGTCAGGTTCTTCTTGGCCGCCTCATCAGCGAGAGGTTTGAGTGCTTCCACACTCGCCTGCAGACCGGCTACTGGATCGGTTCCCGGAGCCTTCAGAAAAACCCGGACCATCGGTGCACCCAATTGAACCGCACGGTCAAACGAAGCGCTTATTTTGGCGGTACTGGCAACCCGTTTTTTAGCGGAAGCGTCAAGGGCACCCGACATCAATAAAAACAAATCAGTACCTGCCTGGTCCGCTTTTTTTCGCATCGTGGCCAAATACTTGGGGTCATCCAATTTATCCTTGGGCAGACCGCCCTCCCAAAGATCAATCGCTTTGATTCCAAATTGATCGACAGTAAATTTGGGGAAATCAAGGGCATCGAGGGAGCCATCCTTCAGTAAAGCACGAAGAGAATATTGAGAAAGACCCAGGGTAAACCTCATTTTTTTATGATGTTTGGCAGTTAAGGAAACTGGAAAGGCAGAACCCGCTAATGCGATTTTACCAGTGCTTTCCAAAAAGGATCGTCGGTTAATTGGATTATTCATGATGTTACTTATCTAGATTTTAACTTCAACCTCAATCATAAATGTGGGGAAATTCGTACTATTTAAACTTATTCCTTTGCCAAAACCTGAAGATTAAAGAATCTGATCTTCTCACTTATGATCATCCTTTCCAACTTAAGTAAAGCATACGGACCGAAAACCCTTTTTTCGCAGGTTTCCCTGCGCTTACAGCGAGGAGAAAAACTCGGTTTGGTTGGACCCAACGGAGCGGGCAAGACCACCCTGTTTTCAATTATTCTTGGTGCCTTGGAGGCGGATGGCGGAAAAGTGGAAAGAGAAAAAGGCAGAACGATTGGATACTTGCCCCAGGAAAGTGCCCCAACCGAAGAGGAAACCGTTATTGAATTAGCCACTGCGATTTCCCCCGCACTTTCAGAAATTCAGAAAACGATAAGGTGCCACCCTCAACCCGAGGATCCAATCAGAATCCAGGCCCTCGAAGAATTTGGGGAATTGGAAGGATTTACCCTTGAAGCACGGGCCAAGAAAATTCTTTCCGGTCTCGCATTCCAGGAAGAAGATTTTGCAAAAACCGCTCGTACTCTTAGTGGGGGATGGATTATGCGGGCCCACTTGGCCCGCCTTTTGGTAATGGAACCCGACCTCTTAATGCTCGACGAACCGACGAACCATCTCGATCTGGAAACCTTGGGCTGGTTTCAAAACCAACTTAAAAGGTACTCCGGGGCCATTCTCACCATCTCTCATGACCGGGCTTTTCTGAACGGAATTTGTGATGGAATTGTGGAGATTGGACATGGTAAACTCCATCGTTACCAGGGAAACTATGATCGTTTCCTTACCCAAAGAGCGGAACGGGAAGCCCAGCATCTTGCTGCCTATCGAAACCAGCAGCGCGAAATTGCTCACCACGAAGATTTCATCCGACGCTTTCGCGCGAAAGCATCTAAAGCCTCACAGGCACAGGCTCGTATCAAGCAACTTGAAAAGATGGAAAGAATTCCGGCACCCGAAGCGGATGCAGAAACCATTTCCTTTCGATTTCCCCAACCCGAAAGAAGTGGTCAACGGGTAGCTACCCTAACCGAAGTAAAACAGGCCTACGGAGATCATGTGGTCTATGAAAACCTGAACCTCGAAGTTGAAAAAGCGGAGAGGATTGTACTAGTGGGGCCGAACGGAGCAGGCAAGTCCACCCTGCTCAAAATTCTTGCTGAGCAGGTTCCGATCGAATCGGGTGAAAGAGAATTAGGGCATCAAGTTAGTGTGGGATACTTTTCTCAACAACGGGTAGATCTCTTAAATTTGGAAAACTCCGTACTGGATGAAGCCATGGAAAAAGTAAAGAGTCAGGTACATACCCAGGATGTCCGTGGAATGCTCGGCACTTTTCTTTTCCGCGGGGATGATGTCTTTAAGAAAGTAAAAGTATTAAGCGGGGGAGAAAAAAGCCGCCTCGCTCTAGTTAAACTTTTACTCTCCCCTCCCAACCTCATGCTTCTGGACGAGCCCACCACTCACTTGGATATGCCCAGTATCGATGCTGTCATTCAAGCCCTGAAGGACTACACCGGTACACTGATTTTTGTCAGTCATGACCTACACTTTATCCGTGCCCTTGCAAAACGAACGATTCGGATTGAATCGGGAAAAAGTACCGATTTCCCGGGAGACTATGATTATTATCTTTGGAAGTCAGGGTCCGCTTCGGAAAAAGGGGGACTGGTAGAAGGACTGAGGGATGCCCGTCCAACTGAGCATTCCACAGGTCCGGGAAAAAACAAGGCAGTCAGTGCCAAGGAAAGGAGACGGATCAATGCGGAGTCTCAAAAAAAGGCACGTCAGGAAAGAAACAAGATGGAGCAGCGGGTGGCCAGGTTGGAAAAAGAAATTTTATCTCTTGAAGAGGAACAGACCGAAGTGAACGAATTACTTGCGGACCCCGAATCCTACAACGATCCCGAAAAAGGCAAAGTATTGAACGAAAAGGCAGCCCGAATTGCCCGCCGCTTAAAAGAGCGAAATTACGAATGGGAAATTGAAGCGGGCAAATTAGGAGAGTTACAAAACAAAAAGACTACTTAACTTTCTTCGTCTCCGGTCCTTTGTTCCAAAGAATATGGGTACCAGATTTACCCGGCACCACAATTTCCTTCCATCCGTCCCCGTCCAAATCAGGTGTATGGATATACAAACCGGTACCCGCCAATCCAGTGTGTAAAACCTCCTTTTTGAAGCTCACTTTTCCATCGTCGCTCAACCGGGGTTGAAAACTGGCAATTACGATCTCGTCCTCGGCTCCCCGGTCCTTTCCACTGTGAGCATAGTAACGTTTCCCGGTAATGATCTCTGGCTGACCGTCTTTGTTTAGGTCGTCCCAGGTAATGGCGTGCAACTGACTAATCTTTTTGTCAATCAAGTGGTGTTTCCAAACCGTTGTCCCATCCTTTCGCGGTTCCAGTTGCTCGTGCCAATAAAGACCATAATTATGACCGTCTCCCCAAATCAGATCATTTCTTCCGTCCCCATTTAAATCCTTCACAAGAATGGGACAACTGGCGTGAGGCAGGGTAAAATCCTTGCGCCATTTCCAGGGCTGTCCCAGTGCATTCTTCGCCGGTCTTTCGTACCACCCCTGCATAAAGACAATATCCTCGTGTCCATCCCCATTAATATCACCGAATCCTTGACCATGCCCGTTTCCAGATTCAGAAACCACATGCTTACTCATTCCCTGCGATGCTTTTTTACCCTTAAATTTCCAGATAAGCATCGGGTTTTTTGAATTCCAACTATTGGCCACATATTCCGGGATTTTATCTCCGTCCATATCCCTAAAAAATATCATTTCATTATGTTTATATCCTGTTTCCACCAATTCATGCTTATGCCAGGCATCCTCCGTGATCAGACCCTCTTTCCCAGGATTCTCAAACCACAGGACCGAAGAAAGTGTAAACTGGCCGGCAATCACATCCAAATCCCCGTCACCATCCACATCGTGCAGGTAATCTCCATTATCCTGCATATAATCCTTTCCAAATGGTTCAATACTTCGAAACTTAATTGGGTCCCAATCTGGATTAAGATAGTAGCGCTCTCCTGCAATGATATCCAAGTCACCATCATTGTCCAAATCCCCCACCGCACAGGATTCAATATTGTCCTTATGTAACAACTGCACATCAAAACGAAGGGCAGCGGACAAAACTAGTGGGAAAAGGAGGAGGGGGAAGAGAAGGTTTTTCATAAGGCAGTTTGTTTAATCAGTTGATAATATAAATGTCGGGGAAAATATTTTCTTACGCAAGTGGATATTAAATTGAAGCTGGTTTTTTATTTTTTGACTAAGCGGGCAATCTTAGTGAATCCGAAAGACCCACAGTCATTAGCAATCAATACCCCTCCATCTGCGGTGACACAGACATCCTCTCCCGCCCAGTCTGAATTTGTCGCTCCATAAATCCCCTCCCATTCCATTTCCCCATTTCCGTCGACCTTTATCAAATAAATCTTCCATTGTCCGGAAGGACCAGAAATATGTCCGGTCTTTTCATATCGCCCGGTCTCATCACCCGTTCCGGCAACTGCCAACCAGCCTCCATCCATCGTTGAACGGGCCCCCCACACCTCGTCATGAATCCATTTCCCCTCGTAACCCCTTGGTTGTCCAAAAAACCGGGTCCAGACGACACCTCCTCTTTCGTCCACCACGGTCAACTCAATATCCCAGTTCTTGCTCAGAGGGCTTTTCTGCGTGTGACCGGCAAGCATGGAATAGCCATTCGCTTTTGTATCAAAGCCCCAGTAAACGGTGTTATAATGCTTCGACCAAAGGACCTTTCCCTGATGATCTAATTTTAAAAGGTGGTATTTATTCGATTCCTCATCCCGGGGGTGGCACATTAATAGACTGCCTCCATCCTTGGTCGCTTTGACACGGTAACCCGAGGAAGCAAACTCCCCCAATTCACGCCTCCATTCCTCCCTTCCAGTCGAATCCGTTTTCAGCACAACTCCTCGGCCCCAGTTCATAAAAGTTCCCTCCGCCAAACCGTCGCGATATCCAGTCACCAAAATTCCTCCCTCTGGAGTGATTGTTAAACCCTCAAATGCATCTTCCGTTCCCATGTTCCATGTTTTTGACCATAAAGTCTTACCCGTATCCGCCTCTACCTGGATCAGGGCCGCATCCCTTCCAAGAGAACCGGCGACAAGATAATTTCCGTCCACTGATTCAGCGACACAGTTTCCTAAATTGTACCCTCGCTTTCCAAATTCTTTTTTCCAAATCAAATTTCCCTGACTGTCAGTCTTGACCAGAAAAATCTTTGCAGTTCGGTCTTCCACGAATCCAGTTTCCCCTACCATTAAAAAACCTAGGTCACTGGTTTGAATTACATAATGCGGATGACTCTCCTCACCACTCCCCTTGTATGTGCGGTGCCATTCAATTCGAGGAGGCGGGCGAGCCATTAAACTCTTACAAATCACTAAACCGAGAAGTACTAAATAATTAATGATAGCCATGCGATTTATAGTTTTCACACTATTTATAACTTTACTACCACAAATCATTCACACTTGAAAATAGGGATTTATAATTTTTGTAGCACGGGGCCACTTATTCTTGAAAATAATAGGTTATTGCTTTTAAGAGAGGAAAGAGTGTGGGTTGATCCCAAAGCTCTCAACCTTAATGACTACACCAAGAACATCAAAGTTCATAATTCTGGGTTCCCTATACTTTACTCAGGGAATTCCAAATGGATTTTTTCGGCATACTGCCCCCGTAGTATTTAGGGAGAGTGGTCTATCTCTTGAGGATATTGCTCTCTTCCTCCCCGCTCTTTATTTGCCCTGGGTGTTAAAATTCCTTTGGTCCATTGTCGTGGAACGTTTTCACTCCAAAAAACAAGGGAAGTACCGGTCCTGGATTATCCCGTTACAAATTCTCACCGCGGGTACGATGGTCGCATTAGCAAACTGGCAGTTCGGCACCTCCCTATCCATTTTCGTTCTCGGGGTCGCTCTTATTAATATTTTCAGCTCCGTGCAGGATGTATCGACCGATGGCTATGCGGTCAAAATTTTGAGTTCCAAGGAGCGTGGATGGGGAAATGCCATACAAGTCGGCTGCTACTGGCTGGGATTTGTTGTCGGCGGGGGATTCATTTTAATGCTGATGAATTCACTTGGATGGAATTTTTTGTTGATCGCCATGGCACTAGTCACCCTTCTCGCCACCATTCCCCTGCTTTTAACTCGACCGGCTAAAAGAGCTCAAAACAAAAAAGCTCCCCAAAGCCCAAACCAATCAATTGGATTATTGAATTTCTTACGACAACCAACTGTTTTTAAACTTCTCACCCTTGTGGCCGCCTTTCGGATGCTCGAGGGCTTTATTCGATCCCTGGTACCCACCATGTTTAAAGACTGGGGAATGGAACTAAATGAAATTGGATTTACTCTCGGTATTGTTGCACCCGGTGCCGCATTGGGCGGTGCCTTAGTTGCGGGCATTCTGGTTACTCGTTTGGGTCGCCTGCATTCGTTACTCCTTTTTGGGAGCATGCAGATCTTATCCGCAGCAGGTTATATGTTTTTAAGTTCGACTGAATTAGTGGACAGCTCTCTGGTTTTCCCTGTGGTAGTGGTCGATCATATGATTTCGGGAATGACCACCGTGGCCTTATTTTCATTAATGATGGACTGGAGCAGAAAAGAACATGGGGGTACCGATTATACCTGCATGGATTGTATCGGTGTATTTGCGATGATGTTTGGAACTGGAATTAGTTACCTAATCGCTCATTATGGCGGCTACACCATGAGTTTTGGCTGTGCAATTCCACTTACTTTACTTTCCTTATTTATTGTTCGCACATTATTTGCTCAAATTCAGAAAGAAAATCACTGGAAGTCTTTACATTCAAATAACTAAATCACAGAAATTGGTTTAGCTCTTACTCAGTTTAAAAAACTGCTCTATTAAAAAGCGGGGTATTACTCATGTCCCCGTACTGTAAAAAACTAGTTGAGATAAGACTGTACCAATAAAGTCTGCAGACGACTGACCTCCACCGCTGAAGTCTTGGCAATAAATCCCCGGGCGTGTGCAAAATGAACATCCGTCTCCTCTGCCAATTCACTGAAATCAAGACGGGCATCATCATTAAATCGACGCATTCCGTACCCCACTCCCCGACTGTCCGGGGAAATAATGGCGAGTACCTCCTCTTCCAGACCAAGTGCCTTAACCTGATATCCAAGGACCCCGGAAGCATCTTCCGGCAGGCCGTCAATCCGGGGAAGGAATAAAGCTTTAAACTCGCTATCCCCCTTCTTTAAGTTCCAGACTTCCGTATGTTGTGATACCATATCCAACCTGGATCGTAGATTGGTGATGAATTCGACCAGGTCTCTCCCAATCATTCGCATCACTTCCCAAATTGGTTCGCCTGGATGGTGTTCAGTTTGAGCGGCAAAATTCTTGAGTAAAGTAATATCAAGCGGAGAATTTAATTTCCCCAGAGTCTCACGATCCATTTCCAACCACTCCGCAGTATCTTTGGGTCCTCGACAATCAAACCACTCCGCCACTTCCAACCATGGACAAAACTCACGGGCATCTTCATAAATTCCCAGATATTGAAGAACGAGAGATAATGCACAGGTCGGAATATGATCGCGGGGAAATTGGTGGTGATCAAAATTCAGTCTCACTGACTCATGCTCCCCCCCCACATCCAGAACGGCAATGCTTTGATCAGCCAGGTCTGAATCAGTCGGTTCCCGTCGAAAAATAGAAACCGGATTATCGTGTAAAAGTACAGAGCAGGCCAGAAAGTCATCCTTATGTGCCCCGCCCGGGTGTGTGATTATGGAAGAAATCATAGGGTGACAACGTGAAGAACAAACGAGGAATGTCGAATCGAAAATGGTATGTTTCCCGGCTTCGACTTCCCGGACGATTCAAGATATCATCATGATCAAAGATCTACTTGTCCCATTCTCCAACTTACTCTATACTTATCCGCTTTGGTCATAATTGGGTGACCCCGGCGTGGTGGTTGGAAATGGTAAAGGTTTCACAATGTGAAAAGCTTCATCATTTTTGATTTCGTTTCGGTTTTCATAAATCTCATTATCTTATCAACTAAATCCTTTTTAAAGTGTTCAATTTAATCTATCGAAAATTCGGGAATCGTGTCCAAGCCAAGGACGACGTCCTTTCTGGTCTGACTGTTGCTCTTGCACTTGTACCCGAAGCAGTGGCCTTCGCCATTATTGCCGGAGTTACTCCAATCATCGGCTTATACGCCGCTTTTATTATCTGCCTGGTCACGGCAGTGATGGGAGGAAGACCTGGCATGATCTCTGGTGCAACCGGTGCGCTCGCGGTAATCATGGTCTCCCTCGTTATCCTCGGGAATGAGAAAGGCGAAGCACTCGGGCTTGGTCCGGACATGGGCACTCAGTATTTATTTGCCACCGTTATTCTAATGGGAATCATTCAACTTGGTTGCGGTGTTCTTAAACTGGGTCGCTTTGTGCGACTTATTCCCCAACCCGTCATGTTTGGCTTTGTCAATGGATTAGCCATTGTGATTTTCGAAGCTCAATTCCCCATGTTTACGGAAAGCCCGACCACCCCGGAGTCTTCCTGGTTGGTTGGAAATGACATGTACCTCATGCTTGGACTCGTCTTCCTGACCATGGGAATCATCCACTTTTTACCCAAGCTTACCACTCAGTTGCCCTCCTCTTTGGTAGCGATTGTCTCCATTAGTTGTCTCGTGATCGGATTAAACCTGGACACACTGGTCGTAAAGGATATGGCGTCTATTGGGGGTGCACTGCCCAGTTTGGTTACCTTTACTATTCCATTCAATTGGGAGACACTTCAATTTATTGCACCCTTTGCCTTCATTCTTGCCGCCGTGGGGCTGATCGAATCTCTAATGACTCTTACTCTGATTGACGAACTGACTGAAACTCGTGGTAACAGTACCCGCGAATGTCTTGGGCAAGGAGCAGCTAATGTGATCACTGGCTTCTTTGGTGGAATGGGTGGTTGTGCAATGATTGGCCAAAGTATTATTAATATTCGCTCCGGCGGACGGGGTCGATTGTCTGGAATTGCCGCGGGTATTTTCCTCCTTTGCTTTATTCTTTTTGCCAGTTCATTAATTGAACGAATTCCCCTCGCCGCCCTGACCGGTGTAATGTTCATGGTGGTAATTGGAACTTTTGAATGGAGTAGCCTTAGGATTCTCAGAAAAATTCCAAAAACCGATGCATTCGTAATTATTTTAGTATCCGCAATTACTGTGATTAGTCATAACCTTGCCCTGGCGGTGATTACCGGAGTGATCGTTTCCGCCCTTGGATTTGCATGGAAGTCCGCTCAGCATATCCACCGATCGAATGAAATGCGAAAGGACGGTACAAAAGTTTATTTCTTACACGGCCCTCTCTTTTTTGGTTCAATTACCGATTTTACTCAGGGATTCGATCCAGCGGAGGATCCCGATGAAGTAATTGTGGATATGATGGACTCAAGGGTGTGGGATCATTCTGGATTGGAAGCGATTCATAAACTGGGTGCTCGATACAAAGCCGCAGGAAAGTCCATTAAATTACAACACATAAGCGGTAACTGTAGTGCACTCCTCAAAAAGGCGGGGAGTATGATTGATGTAATTGTGCTTCCTGATGATCCCAGTTACCATGTTGCCAACCTGATCAAATCGGATCGAATGCCTTCCGCACGAACTTAACTCTCGGGTAAAGATAGGCACGCGCCTACTCAATTAATACCATTCAAACGAATTGAGCTTTAAATCCCCCGTATTGTTTCCCCATGCTTCATGGTTACGAAACATTGTGGGTCCAAGTTCTTCGCCTCCACTGCTTTCCTTAAACGTTCAGGCGGTTCATTCATCGGTTCATCCGTCAAATCCAGGAATGTTCCCCAGTGCATCCCGATCGATCGTTTGCTCGCCACATCAAGGTGAATTTGAACGGCCTCTTCCGGGGTGCAGTGCATATCCTTCATGAACCAACGGGGTGCATAAGCCCCAATGGGGATAAGTGAAAGATCCATCCTACCAAATTTTCTCCCGATATCTAAAAAGTCTTGGGAATATCCGGTATCCCCCGCAAAAAAAAGCTTTTGTTGCGGAGTTTCAATTATCCAACCCGCCCAGAGTACCCGATTAGTATCCCCCAATGCCCGTCGACTCCAGTGTTGAACAGGAACGGCATTCAGTGTCCAATCCCCTACTTGATGACTACCCCACCAATCTAACTCGATTACTCCCTCACTAATTCCAATTTTTTTAAACCAGGCCTTCATTCCAAGAGGAACTAAAAAGACGGGCGGGCTTTTCTTTTGTCGCGCAACAAGGCCGAGCACAGATTTCTTGTCTAAGTGATCATAATGATTGTGCGAAATTACCACTATATCGATAAGGGGTAGATCTGCTAGGGAAATAGCAGGAAGTAGAACACGCTTGGGACCTGCAAAACCAACGGGAGATGCCCGGTTGGTTAAATGCGGGTCCGTAATCAGGTTTACTCCCATGTGCTGCCAAAGAAAAGTCGAATGCCCAATCCAGGTCAGCGTGGACTCGCTTCGATTAGTCTGCAAAAAGGAAATATCTGGTTTATCTTTTTCAAACTCTATTGGTTCCTGAGGCTTTCGGGTGACACGCCAACGGAGGACATCTAATAAACTCTTAGTCATTATTTTTTCAGATAAATAATTATTCTTAAAACCATTCTCGGTATGATGAATTGGCTTTTTTTCGGAAAGATCCCTTGATTGGGCACAGCCAAAAAGAAAAATCAAAAATATTCGAGCAATTACTTGCATGAATACTGACTCTACTCAGAATGATTCCTATCGAGGAAAAAACTCGTAGCGATCCGCTTGCTTACCATCAAGCAGGATAACCTCGTAGTCCATTTTTTCTTTTCCAAATACAACCCGCATCACGTGATGATCGCTCCCTGTCATTCCTGGTGACTGAAGGTACCACCTGTCCGACTTGGGAATCCTTTGGGGCACTCCTAGTCCCCCTTCCCCGACATATACAATACCAGTTGGATCCTTTTTTTCATTACGAATGGGAACGGTTCGTTTAATCACATGTCCATCGGATTCAATAGCGAGGTCGAGGTTAAATTTTTCAAACAAGGGCACCCAAAACTTCTTTGCTTTACCCGGAGTTTTTACCGCGGGCCAGACCGGTCGATGGTACTCGGCCAAAAGCCAGCGAACCTTGGGGCGTAAATCAAAAAGGGTTTTGGCCAACCATGCCTGTTGGTCTCCTCCTGCACTGATCTCACTGTTCAAGGTAATGAGTGCAACCTTAGGCGAAATCATGGTGTGGAAATAATTTTTTCCAGAGCCTCCAGGGGTGTCGAAAATTTCGTCGTACAAAGGACCGCCGTCATGGTTCCCCCGGGTAGGTATGATGGGCAAAACCTTACCAGAATTGGTGACCGTAAGTTCGTGCTGACTAAGCCAGGTTGACCACTGACTCCAGCTTCTTCCACTCACAATGTAGTCTCCACCATGAGCAAAAGCAATCAACTGGTCGTCGTTTGCAGATAAGTCCGCCATAAGCAAATTAACTTGGGCACGGGCCTCAATGCCTGTTCGCGAATCTCCACCGAACAGAAGTCTGAATTCCCGATCATCCGAGGGAGCAGTTCTGAAATGCATGACGGGGGATTTTTTACCGTCCGACTCGACCTCGAAGTGATAGGTCGTGGATGGCTTCAATCCACTGATCCGGGCGTGGTGATAGTATTCTCCTTTGGCTCCGGAGTATGCTCCACTTCGCTGTGCTTCCAAAATCATCCCACCCCCGGTATATTTTCCCTCCGAACGAATTCCATAACGGACCTTATGTTCACTCCCCTTCTTCGCCGTGGTCCAGGAGATCGTAGCGTTGGTCGAGGGTTCCTTGGTCCAGATCACGCGCCACTGAGAAGGTCCGCCCCCCTTGACAGGAGCCAATGATTTCATCCTCTTCTCCACATATTTCTGATCGAGCCAAGGAGTTTCCGAAAAGGCCTTCACAGAGACCAAAGGGGTTAAAATAAGAAGAAACTGAGCAAGTATTTTTATTTTCATGAAGATATTTTTTTGGATTCCAGAGAATTCCAATGGGCCCATAAAAAGAGTGGAACACCCCCATTGCAAATCCTTAATGCCAAGTCATGCCAATGATCCCAACCGTAAGCTGTCATCCGGCTCGTGGCGGTGACAAATCCCCAAACTGCCATCCATAAGGCAATCGTCTTGATTCTTTTTCCAGGCAAAAGGAGGAGAGCGACAAGAATGAAGTCCTGAATGGCAATAATCGGCAAAGCTGATTCCGCAAAGGCCTGTCTCGATGCAGCGATGGTCAAAGCTTCTTCTAGGTCTTGGAAGGATACCGCGGTGAAAACGGGATCACCAAGAAACAAGTTCATCGTGCCAATAATCAAATCGACAAAGGAAGGCTTAAGCCAAAGGGCACACAAACCGTGGCCAACGAAAGTTCCGGCGACTCCCCAGCGTAATAACCACTCCACACGGCGTATATTTCCTTTTTCGGGAAAAGCGGTCAGCAGGAGCAAGGCCAGCGGTGCGGCAAAGCGCACTGCATGCCCCGCCGGATCGGTGGCATGAAAAGGGTTACCCGGATTGATAATCCAGGAAAGAATAGCCACGGAAAAAGACCAAAGTGTAAACAGGCCAAGAATCGAAAAATCAATCCTTCGGGCCATGGAGTGAACGGATGGATTCACGATTCCAAAGATAAGTAAAGCGGTACAGGCAAACCAGATGAAGACTTGAACCGCACGATCAAAGATCGAAACGAAAGGATCACCCATAGAAACGAGGAGGAATGAATTCAACGCCGAGGGTCCGTCCAATTTGGCCGCATAGCCCAAGAATTGAATCAATACCAGAAGTCGCAGAAAAAAAAGGATGCGATTACTCATCACAAACAAATCATGAAGTTTAATAAAGCACTCTTCAAGTTTTAACGGATTGGGTGATGGTGGCATTGGCAAATTGCCAATTCGGTTCTCCAATATCAATATTCGTTCTCGGAGTAGCTCACATTAATATATTTAGCTCTATGCAGGCGACATCCACAGATGTTCATGTGGGGTATTGGGAGCTAGGTTAATTGCTTTGAGCGGAAGGCCCCGATCATTCGTAAGCAGTCCCACTGCTGCATTTGACTCCGAATCGCCTTCTTTGCCCTGCAACCATTCGAGCAGTTTAACCTCAGGATTCTTTTTATTTAGTTCGTTATCTGTACTATCTTTTCAGTTTAAACCAGATCAGTTTGGTTACCCTCTTCAATAATTAAAGAACTTTTTTTGGCTTCAGATTCATCTTTCGAAAATACTAATGGTCAAACTATGGGGGGCTTGATCTTATCATCCACCCTCTGAACATTTTTTTGATTAACTTGGTCAATGGAGAAGATCGAACCAAATTATGGTAACTATTCCGCCTAAAGACATTCCAATTAAATGTGTGATGATCGATTTTTTCATATTTTTTAAATTATAAAAATAGAGAAGGAAGTTGCTGTAAAAGTACTACCCGAGACAATTTTCTTGATTATCCCGTGAAATTATCAATGAATCAACCTTTTCACCTAAACCCCTTCACTCCTGTTTTATCATGGCCATCCAAATCAAAAATAAATCTAAAGTTGAAATCGGTGTCGTTCCGACCCACCTCATGTTTGTCGGCGCACTCGCTCCGGATGAATCCGGAAAGCTCCCACGCACTAACTCGGGTGATTTAAAAATTGTATCCGGCATGCGCCTGCTCTGCCGCACATCTCCGGTAAAACTGAATAATGTGCAGGTCACACTTTTCCCCGGAACCGACAGCAAAGATTTGGATGATATGTTCAAAGGTTTGCGTGCTCTCAAACTCCAGGTCCACCTGATCATGATGGTTGGTGGAGCCAACCCGCTCAACCCCAAGGATGAGGATGCGGTTGTAGAGATGCTCAACTCCGGTCTCGCGGTGGCCAAGAAATATCGGGTCAAGCATGTATCCTCCACCTCCTTTGAGGAATGGCTTTCCGGTAAGAAACTCAAGGGCAAGGCATTTGATAATGCGGTCAAACAAGTCATTAAACTTCACGCCCGCTGCTACAAGGAATCTGCTCTTGAGAAAAGTTCCGTTGTTGCCTGGCACCTCGAATTTTTACGCGGTGTGGAATTTCAGAACTTTACCAATGCAGCCAAAGCCGCAAAGGTGGTCATGGGAATCAATAAAAAGATCAGAAAAAAATTCTTCAAGGTTATGGTCGACGCCGCTCATTGCGGAGATTCCGACTTATCGATTTCAGAAAACGAAAAGGTTATTAAGGAATTGGCCAAAGCCGATGCCCTGGGAATTTTTCATGCCTCTGCTAAAACCACACGGGGATGCCTTACTACGGACGACGGATGGATTGGTGCCCTGCTCGCCGCCTATGCGCCGACCGGAAAATTAAAGCATGTCTTTGTGGAACTCTTTCATCATGAGGACCCTGCACTTGCCCCCTTACGCAAAGCAGTCAAGGGACACGGCGTCAATACAACGGACGGAAGAACCTACAACAAAACCGTGACAGACGGTATCGTTGATGTGGCTCATAGGCTGAACAATTTGGCTGCCCGTAAATTGATCAAAAACTGAAAAGCTTCCATTCTTTAATTAATGAAGTGTTGGCTTTTCCGGCACTTATTATTCCTACTATTTTCAGATTCAATTTTGAAAATAGATAAACTCCTGTAAAAATGATTATTAATCGAAGGAAGCTTCTTGCCTTTGGAGCGGTTGCCACCGGAACCGCTGTACTGGATTCAAAGTCCTACGCCGAAATAAAACCATCCCTTCCATTCCAAGGAAGGGGGTACGACTATAAGCGTCCTGATTTCCCCAAAGGGAGCCGACTCCTTTTTCAGGGTGATTCTATAACCGATATGAAATGGGGCCGGAATGAAAATGACCGTAACCATTACCTCGGGCATAGCTATGTCTTCCTTATTGCAGGTCGCCTTGGAATGGACATGCCAAAAGCAAAGCTTGAGTTTTTGAACCGGGGAATCAGTGGAAACAAAGTATCCGACTTAAAAGCACGCTGGCAAAAAGATGCAATTAATCTCAAACCCGACCTGCTAAGCATCTTAGTGGGAACTAATGATGTGGGGATGGGATTTCGTCACCCGGGCAAGGCAGTTACGCCTGGTGCCTTCGAAAGAGACTACCGCCATATCATTGAAGCCAGTCTCAAAGCCAATCCCCAACTTCGTATCGTTTTGCTCGATCCATTTGTACTCCAATCAGGCAGTCTAAAGAATGAACAAATCTACAAAGTACGGCGAAAAGAAACAGACAAGATGAGAACTGTGGTCTCTCAATTAGCAAAGGATTACCAGACCGCTCATCTTCAGACTCAAGACCTGTTTGATCAGGCAGCCAGTGAGGCCGGACCGGAAAACTGGATCTGGGACGGCATCCATCCCCTCCCCCAGGGTCACGAATTAATTGCCAGGCACTGGCTGGATAAAGTAGCCAACCACTGGCCAAAGGCCTAAATTTTTGAACCATTCAATATGAAAAATTTCATTACCCTTTTATCCTTCATTCTATCCCTATTTGTTGCCGGATCTTTATCCCATGGCCAAACAAAACAATCGATTCCGCACAAACAAGTATGGGACGGAAAAAAAACCTCCTTTCATGGCTTTGATCAGTATAACTTCCCCCTTGAAGGGATTGCCTGTAGAGTGGTGGTTCCCAAGAAAATTGCGGACGGTAAACCCTGGGTTTGGCGGGCACGGTTTTTTGGACATGAACCGCAGTTTGATATCGCCATGCTCAATCGTGGCTACCATGTGGTATACTGCGATGTAAGTGGGCTATTCGGAAATAAGGAAGCCGTGAACAGATGGAATCAATTTTATAATTACCTACGCTTTGAGCACCTATTTTCAGACCGGGCAATCCTCGAAGGGATGTCGAGGGGTGGATTGATCGTGTACAACTGGGCTGCCGCAAATCCGGATAAAGTGGCCGCCATTTATGCCGATGCACCGGTTCTTGATTTTAAAAGCTGGCCCAAGATCAATCCGACTATTCTGAAAGTATACGGTTTTAAAAATGAACAGGAGGCCAAAGCATATAAAAATAACCCGGTGGATAACCTGACTCCGTTAGCCAAGGCAGGCATTCCCATTATTCATGTAGTCGGCATGGCTGACAAAGTGGTTCCGGTAAGCGAAAACACACTGATTGCGGAGCAGAGGTATCAGAAAATGGGAGGCACTTTTAAAGTGATTCGTAAAGAAGGCATCGGCCACCACCCCCACTCTCTCAAAGACCCCGCCCAAATCGTAGAATTTGTAACCACACAGGGTCAGGGATCGGCCAACCTGCCTGCTGAAAAAATTGTTGGAAGAAAAAACTTTATCCTCCGGGGGGATTTCATGAACAGCCGGATTCGTTTTGAACGCAAAAAAGTCGGTCATGTCGCTTTTATCGGTGGCTCTATTACCGAGATGAACGGGTACCGCCCCATGGTATGTGACATGCTTGAAAAACGATTCCCGCAAACAGATTTTACTTTTACCCAGGCCGGAATCAGTTCGACCTGCTCGGATACCGGTGCCTTTCGCCTCGCCCGTGATGTCCTCAGTAAAGGCCCACTAGATATGCTCTTTGTTGAATTTGCGGTGAACGATGACCAGGACGGTCAAAAAACGCTTCAAAATGCACTCAGAGGAATGGAGGGTGTCATTGCCCAAGCCAGGAAACATAACCCCAAAGTCGATATTGTCATGACATTTTTTGCCAATCAAAATATCCTCGATCATCTGGGCAAAAACAAGAATCCACCATCCATCGCTGCACATACAAAGGTAGCTGAACATTACGGAGTCTCCGTTAATCACCTTGCTCAGGAATTATCCGACTTGATCAATGCCGGAAAAATGGATTGGAAAAAATACGGAGGGGTTCACCCAAACCAATACGGGAACACCATGTGCGCATCGATGATTGCAAATTCCCTGCTCGATATTTGGTCCAAACCAATTGCCAAGAATACTCAATCAAAAGCACACCCTCAAGTCAGCCCACTCGATCCATTTAGTTATGTAAGTGGAAGATTTTTAGATTTTGATCCAATTGAAATTGATAAAAATTGGAAAAAAGGGATTCCTGACTGGCCAAAAGAAAATAAGGGTAAAGTACGCTCCCGCTTCCTCGGGGCACCATTCATTTATGCAAATCAAGCAGGTGCCAAACTCAAGGTTAAGTTTAGCGGCACTGCCATTGGCGCCTACATGCTTTCCGGTCCAGACACCGCGATTATTCGATGCACAATCGATGGGAAAGAAAGCAAAGAGATCGACACATTACACCGGCACAGCGGATTTAACTACCCTATGACTGTGATGTTCTTTAACGAGCTAAGCGATAGTGGGCATGTTTTGGAACTCGAGATCCTAAAAAACCGGAAGGGTCGGATTCGGGATGGAGGAGAAGCTCTTAGAGTTATTCACTTTACCGCCAATTAAAAAAGGCTCACCAGTTGGTGAATAATCGAGAGGAATATATACTAACTTCTCAATCTCAAGAATCGTTAAAATCCGGATTGTTACAAGGTACAAACCAGCCCGGACTTCCCATTTATTCGCAAACTTCTAAAGCTTTGCAGATTTAAACATCACAGACTTCTGCGGCATGCCTCAGGGCAAGAGCCTTGTCTTTCCAAGTCGGGATAAATTCCTGGGCCACGTACCCATCGTACCCAGTATTTACGATCGCATTCATCACCCCGGGATAATTGATTTCCTGCTTGTCATCCAGTTCCGCCCGGCCGGGATTTCCCGCGGTGTGATAATGTCCGATTAACTCCTTGTATTGGTTAATACGTCGGATTACATCCCCGTTCATTACCTGTACATGGTAGACATCAAAGAGTAATTTAAAATAATCGGAGCCGATTTTATTAATCATTTGCACACAATGGTCCACATCATCCCCAAAATATCCGGGATGTCCCTTCATCGGATGACTGTCGTCCCGGGAATTTAAATGTTCCAGGCAAAGTGTAATCTTATTTTTCTCAGCAACCGGGAGTACTTTTTTCCAACAGGCTATACAATTCTCCTCCGCCTGTTCATCATCGATCCCCTCCGCTTTCATTCCCGTGAAAGTAATTACCCGCTTGTACCCGGCAGCCGCACACAGCTCGATTGCTTTAGTTAGTTTTTCGATACACTCCGCATGATTGGCCCGATCTACCGGGCCTTTCTTAAATCCATGACTCCCCACCAGCGAAATATCTAGTCCCAGGTCCTTAATCATCGGATAATGTTTGGGGGAAATTCCCTCCATCGCCACCAGACCGACCTCCTTACACAGCCTGGCCAGTTCAGGAGTGGGCATTGGATTGAAGGTCCAACCCATGATGGACTGTTTGATCCGCCCGTTTTTAATCCGAAATTTCGGATTGGCCTGATCCATCGGAGACTGGGCACGGGCAGGTTTCGGAGCGGTCAGTAAGGTACCGGCAATCGCGGTCGATGCGGCCGTTTTAAGAAGGGTTCTTCGGTTGGTTTTCATCATATTTAAGTAGGAAATCTGTTGGCAAGAAGGTTACCAATCAAACTTGAGGAGGTAGCTGCTAATAATCAATAAAATTGCTGAGGTGGCAAGTGGACCGCCACGGGCTACGCCCTCGCGATGACAAGATGCGAAGTGATGCAGTGTGCGGTTCGATTACAACACGCTCTTGTCATTGCAAGGAA
>NZ_CAXLMO010000093.1:0-7838 GCF_964187635.1 Candidatus Seribacter sulfatis
TAGCGAAGGATCCGTATGAACTGACCAATCGGGTCCAGTCCGATCCAAAGGTTGCCAAACGATTACGCAAGAAGTTGGATCAATGGTCTGCTACATTGCCACGGCTGAATCATTCCGATCGGGACGCGAGCGAGGTATTCGCCTGGCCTCTGGAGGGTGCCCCAGTAGGCATCAAGCCGGACCCACGCTACCTCGTGCCTCGCTCGGATCCGAAGCCCGCACCTTACCCCGCTGCGATTAGTAAGGCACCGGTGGATTAAGAAACCACAAAAGACAGGATAATGATAAAAAGAAAGATATTATCGGCACTTACGGCTTTGCTGGTAACGCTGGTGACAGGAAAGGTCTCGGCGGAAAAGCCGAAGCAACCAAATATTTTGATCATCTTCACCGATGATCAGGGTTATGCCGATTTGGGATGTTTTGGGAGTAAGGAAAATATTTTGATCATCTTCACCGATGATCAGGGTTATGCCGATTTGGGATGTTTTGGGAGTAAGGAAAATCAGACACCGGTCCTCGATAAGCTGGCCAGGGAAGGAACCAAATTTACCTCCTTTTATGCCCAGCCGGTCTGTGGACCGTCACGTTCGGCTCTGCTGACCGGTCGCTATCCTGTCCGCAGTAAAGGCTGGTCGATGCCCGCATCGGAAATCACCCTTGCGGAGATGCTCAAAGAGGTCGGCTATCAGACCGCCTGTGTTGGGAAATGGGATGTTTCAAGTCGAAAGGCGATTGTCGAAAGAATGCCCAATGCACAGGGATTTGATTATTATTTCGGGGCACTGGGTGCGAACGACAGCGGGAAATCGGTTTTACGCAGTAACAATGAGCTGGTGGGCAAAACCGATGATATGGCGGGGCTTACCCGACTCTACACCGATAAGGCGATTGATTATCTGGTTAATCAGCGTGATTCCCAAAAGCCGTTCCTCCTCTATCTCTCACACACAATGATGCACACCATCATCGATGCATCTCCCAAATTTAAGGAAAAAACGGGCGACAACCTTTATCGTGCGGTGGTTGAAGAATTTGATTTTGAAACCGGCCGCTTGCTCGAAACCCTTGAGAAACTTGGTTTAAAAGAAAACACTTTGGTTATCTTTACGACTGATAACGGTCCCTGGAATCAGCCCAAATATTATGAAAACAAAAAAGGGCACCCGGAGAATTCGATTTTCTGGGGCGATGCTGGGCCCTTGCGTGATGGAAAAGCATCGATTTATGAGGGAGGTATCCGTGTGCCCTGCATCATGCGTTGGCCGGGAAAAATCCCCGAGGGAAAAACGAATGACGGGCTCATGGCCACCATCGATTTCTTGCCCACCTTTGCCTCGATTACCGGAGCAAAGATTCCCGATGACCGAACTATCGATGGAGTTAATCAATTGGATTTTATTTTGGGTAAATCCAAGACAGCCCGTAAATCATACATCTATAACCTGGGTTCTGCATCCGTGCAGACCCGGATCCTTCAAGGGAATGCCATTCGGGAAGGGGACTGGAAACTGATCTCCCCATTGAAAGTGGGAATGTTTTTGGAAGACGCCGGATCGGGTGAATGGGAGCTCTACAATTTAAAAGAGGATATTGGCGAGACCACCAACCTCGCGGCTCAGTATCCGAAAAAGGTGAATCGCCTCAAAGCCCAGCTTAAAACAAGCGAAGCAAATTAATCAGGTCGGCTCTGATCGTAGCCTTATTTTGTTCGATTTAAACGATACGAAATAAAAATTTTTACAGTTGGAAGAACCGGGCAGTAGATTTTTC
This sequence comes from Candidatus Seribacter sulfatis, assembly GCF_964187635.1. Taxonomy (NCBI): domain Bacteria; kingdom Pseudomonadati; phylum Verrucomicrobiota; class Opitutia; order Opitutales; family Candidatus Seribacteraceae; genus Candidatus Seribacter; species Candidatus Seribacter sulfatis. The sequence goes on from NZ_CAXLMO010000093.1 coordinate 1,774, forward strand.
CAAATTAACCTCAAAATTTTTTGTAAGGATTTTAAGAACGAAGACATTTGATATATAAAATTATTCTTTTATTATTAAACATTAAATGAAAACAGATTTTAATCGCCGTACTTTTCTTCGTGGGGCAGGGGCATTGATCGCCCTTCCTGCCTTGGAATCCATTGGTTTTCGCCGTTTTGCATCCGCTGCCACCAAAGCAGCGGTTGCCATCCCCAAACGGGCGGTCTTTATGGGCATCGGTTTCGGAGTAACCAAACAGACTTGGTATCCTGATCCAAAAGATACGGGTGCAAAGTACCAATTGTCCGAAGGACTCAGCCCCTTGGCTAGACACAAGCAGGATTTTACCATCGTACAGGGATGTGCCAACAACTACTCCAATGAGGCCCATTGGGGAAGTACCTTTTGGCTGACCGGGGCAAACCGTTATTCGGTCCCCGGTCAAAATATGGCCAACAGCATATCCGCGGATCAGGTGGTCGCTGAACAACTCGGACAGCAGACCCGTTTTACATCGATTCAGCTCGATAGTTCAGATGGAAGCCAATCGGGACATGGACCTGGTGCATCTTTGGCATGGGACAAGCGCGGTAAACCGGTTGCCGGGTACAATGACCCACTGAAAACTTTTCATAAGCTTTTTTCCGCGGAAGATTTACCCCTCGTGCAAAGACAGGCAGCGATTGATGAAAAGAGAAGCGTATTGGATGCGGTGTTGACCGAGGCAAACCGCGTTCAGCGAGGCCTGTCCAGAAACGACAACAATAAGTTGGACGAATACTTTCAGGGTATACGGGACATTGAAACCCGTCTTGGCAAAGATGAAGACTGGTTGGATAAGCCAAAGCCCAAGGCACCTCTCGATGAACCACCTGTCGGGCTTAAGGGTCGGGAAGAAATTGAGATGATGCACAACCTGATTGTGGCCGCATTGCAAACCGACAGCACCCGTGCACTGACATACCGTATGCCCGGTCAGTCCCTGCTCAAAAGTATGGATGTGAAGCATAGTTCTCACAATGTCAGTCATTACTCCCCGGGAGAAAGAATGGAAGCATCCAAGGCCCGTGACCAAATGCATAGCACCCTGCTTGCCGGGTTCATGGACAAATTGAAAGCAATCAAAGAGGCGGACGGTACCAGTCTGTTTGATCATACCTCACTCGCGTTTGGATCGAATATCAGCAGTATTCACTACCTGGATAACTGCCCAACTTTACTCGCCGGTGGTGGAGCCAACCTCAAATTGGGAGAACATCTGGTTCTTCCGAAGGATACTCCGCTTTGCAATGTTTGGCTGACCCTGCTTCAGGGGTTGGGCATCGATGCCGAACGGCATGGTGACAGTTCGGGAGTAATTAAAGAACTGCAGGCGTGAGTTCTAAGCTATTCTCCCTGTTGGTCGGACTAACCCTGACCACCTCTACTCTTTCGGGTGCGGAACTCCGAGCCATCGTTCCCGAGAAGCATCTCGATCTCATGTTCGATTATTGCATGGATTGTCACAATGCGGACACGCAAAAAGGGAAGGTGAACTTGGAGGACTTGCCGCTGGAGGTCGACACTCTTCAGCATGCGGAACTTTGGCAAAAAGTTTTGGATGTGCTGAACTCCGGGGAAATGCCACCGGAAAACAAACGGCAGCCTGAAAAGGTGGCCAAGGCGGACTTTCTTGAGGATCTGGCCAAGACCATGGTTTTGGCCCGTAAAAAACTTTCCGATTCAGGAGGGCAGATTACGATGCGTCGTCTCAATCGTAGGGAGTACCAAAACACTATAAAATCCCTCACCGGGGTTAGCCTGAATGTTGAATCCCTCCCTGCTGATGGAGGGGCAGGCAGTTTTGATACGGTGGGGGCATCCCAATTCATTTCCAGTGACCAGTTCGAACAGTACCTGGAATTGGGGCGTACCGCGGTGGACGAAGCCTTTGCCCGACATTCCGCAATGGCAAAACCTTCCACGGTTTTTCGGGTGGAACCGGAAAAGACGGTTAATGTGGAACACCTTGAAATGATCAAGAAGATGGAAGAAAGACTGGCCCAAGTAAAACCATGGATGGATTCGGTTGATAAAGCCGTAAAGGCTCCGGAAAACGAGGCAATTATGGCTCAGTTACGCAAAGAGCACCCGGATATCGATACCCACGCTTTTCGCATTTATCGAATGTCTAATCGCTTAAAAGGGGTCATGGAATTAAAGCATTTTGGGGGTGATCCGGATTCAGCCATGAATTTTTATCAACTGGATTATCGTACGAAATACGAGAGTTTGAAATATTTTGCAGAGCTCCCTCACAATGAGCGGGGGACCTACCTCAGGTACACCTCAGGAATCGTGCGTTTGGATATCCCATCTCCTAAAGAAAGGTCGAAACTGGTACCCGGGAAGTACAAAGTACGGTTTAAAGCGGGTATTGTGGAAAGCACACCCATTGAGCGTCACTTTATTGAAGTTGGGCACCCGCGTCGGACAAGTCCGGTTCCATCCGGTTTTGCGAATCCTCCCTTGAGCGTTCATCAGGTGACTGGGACAATCGAGAACCCACAAGTGATTGAATCGATCGTTGAGGTCTCAATCGACGGTCCTAAGGAGTTTGGTATTCAGGAGCGAATGCCCAAAGATTTCAAAGCCCGCATGCAAAAGCATCATGCAGACCGAAGAAAAAATGGACATGGTACCCCCCCCGCTCTTTGGGTTGATTGGATCGAGTTGGAAGGTCCGATTCAGGAGAACCAATCCCCTAAGTTGGAAATCACCCGGGTTGAACCCGAGAAAACAATTAATCCGGCTAATGAGAAAATCATCAAAAAAGCGGAAGCAACCCAGGACCGTTTTAAACAATGGAAAAAAGGTGTGGATGAGGCGGCTAAATCTCCAGAGAATCAGGCGATCATTGCTGAGATACGAAAGAAGAACCGGTTAATTGATCACCCCAATCGCTTTTATATTTTTGCCGAGCATTTCAAGAATGTGCCCAGCCCCAAAGATTTCGGGTTTCTAGATTTTCAAAAAGCGGCCGCTGCCGACCCATCAAGATCCAAGAATTTGGCATTGCTCAAGCATTACGCCAGTCTGCCGCATCGGGACACCGGTACTTATCTTAAACTGACTCATGGAACCGGACGGGTGATTGTTGCACCGAAGAAGATGCCTGTGGGTGATTATATCTTTCGTGTCCGTTTAGGCACGGTGAAGGGAACGCCTGCCGCCCGCAAATTTATTGAGATCGGTCACCCCCAGAGGGATATCGAATCAAGGGACTGGGGATTGAAAGGTAAACCAATCAGTGTCCATCAGGTTACCGGTACGATCGAAGCTCCCCAGATCATGGAAATTCCCATTGAGGTGCGTTCGGATACGACTCGTGAATTTGCGGTGCAGGAAAAGCAGCCAAACAATGCAAATCTAAAGACCCTCTGGAATGAGCACAATCAGCTCAAAGCGGAGAATGGGTACGGACATCCGCCCGCAATCTGGGTAGACTGGGTGGAACTGGAAGGTCCCCACGATCCAAACCGACTAAAGACTTGGAAACAAAGAAGGGAAGTGGAGCATCATGCCAACGCAAAAGTCGGTGGCACCTACAACGATTATTTCAAAGGCGGTCACGACAAAGCCCAGTCTTTCCTGAAAACCGGAAAACCGCAAAAAGATATTGTCGACGAAGATCGGGCCCATTTTGTTATCCGCGAATTTGAGAATAAGGGGCCAAGTTATCGCCGCTATTTGGATAGTAACTTAACAAAATCCGGCTCATTATTGGGCTTCAGTTACAAGCAAGAGTTCATTGCTTTACCACCTGAACATCCTAGCGGTTGGAGCAAAACCCAACACATTGTGGATACTCTGCCGGCCGGTCATTACAAATTGCGTTTTAGTGTTGGTGCCCTCCAGTCCACGGAAAAGAAAAGGCATTTCGTATCTATTGGTGCCGTTCCTGCAAAAGATCAGTTCAATCTATTGGATACTTTTCAAGTAAGCGGTACGGTTGATAATCCTCAGGTAATTGAGGTGCCAGTTCAGCTCTCCAAGAACGGTCCTCGAAAATTTGCCGTCCGTGAAAGGGGCGACCCCAAGGCAATGCAGGCACGGATGCTATCTGCAATTAAGGAAACTGGCCTTGGTCTAACACCGGCTCTATGGATCGATTGGGTCGAATGGGAAGGGCCCCTCCCATCCGCCAAGCCAAAAATGTTTAAGCAACGCCGACAAGCGGAGAAGTATGCCACTGCCAAAGTGAAGAGGAAATACGAATCTTATTTCAAAGCGGGGTACGACGCGGCCCTTGCTTTTCAAAAGGACGGCATTCCCCGTCCTGCAGTGGGAGTGAAAGATTTGGACGAGGCCAAGTTCAGAATTCGTCGTTACGAAATGGAAGCAGCCTCCCAATTGCGCTACCTGAATGATCCCCTAACTAAGAGCGGCTCTTTGCTTGGTGTTTTCGACCGAAATGGGAATTTGAACAGCGAGGAGTTTATTGAAATCAGTATGGATCCGCTTGGATTCAAGAAGAAATCCAAGCCCTTGCCCCTTGGAAAGTACCGGGTCCGCGTTCGCATGGGATCCGTTGAGGGCACTTCTCCGGATCGGCATTTTGCGGTCCTCGGATCGGTAAGTAATGGAGGAAGTCGAAATGTGGATGGTGATGGCTTCAACTTGTTGGAAACTTTTCAAGTTACGGGTACCACCAGTGCCCCGCAGGTTTTCGAAACCACCGTGGAATTGACTCTCAATGGTTCACGCAAGTTTTCCCTGCGTGAAAAAAGTAACCTTATGGCAGATACCTTGCGGGGTAAGAGGGAGATTTATAAAGGCGGAATGGCCGCTCCTCCCGCCCTTTGGATCGACTGGGTGGAATGGGAAGGTCCCTTACAGGATAAGGTTCAGGACGATGGGCTTGTTTCTATTTTACAAAATAACCTGTCGGGAACCGTGGATACGGAGGAAGAGAGAGCCCGTTCCATTTTCCAGCGCTTTTGTATGGAAGCCTTTCGCCAAGTTGATCCGGACCCCATGTTTATCGATCAATTGGTCGGTTTATATAAAAGAAGAATAACCGCCGGAGATTCTTTCGATGTGGCCATCCGTACACCCCTTAGCGTCATCCTTGCTTCGCCCGGTTTTCTTTACCTCGACGAGCCGAATATGAAAGAATCCAAGCGTCCGCTCAATGATCGGGAACTGGCGGTTCGGCTTGCTTATTTCCTCTGGAGTTCACCACCGGATGCCCGTCTCTTTGCATTGGCCAAAAGGAATGAACTGAGTAACCCAGCCACTCTGCGTGCGGAAGTGGACCGCATGATTGCCGATCCCAGATCCGAGGAATTCGTGGCCGGCTTTGTCCATCAGTGGCTGCATATGGAACGGCTGGATTTCTTCCAGTTCGATACCAAATTGCACCGTGAATTCGATGAGAGTGTTCGGGCTTCCGCCAGAAAGGAAGTATACGAATCCTTTGCCCTGTTGTTGCGTGATCAGGAGAGGGGACATATCGGGAAATTATTGAAGAGCGATTATGTAATGATCAATGGCCTGCTTGGTACCTATTATGGAATTGATGGAGTCAGCGGTGATCATTTCCGCAAGGTTTCCTTACCCCCTGATTCTCCTAGAGGAGGGTTACTTGGGACAGCTGCCGTGCTGGCGATGGGCAGTGACGGAATCGAGAGCAGTCCGGTCGAGCGGGGAGCCTGGGTATTACGTTATCTTTTGAATGATCCACCACCTCCGGCACCTCCCAATGTTCCACAACTTTCACGCTTGGCCGACAAACCCCTTACCGCCCGGGAACGGGTTCTCGCTCATCAGGAAGAACCACAGTGTGCCAGTTGTCACCGCAAGATCGACCCGATCGGGTTTGGGTTGGAAAACTTTACCGCCGCCGGTAAATGGCGGACCGAAGACAAGCATGGGAAGAAAACCTATGATATCGATCCATCCGGTAAATTTCATAAAGGTCCTGAGTTCTCTGGCTACTTCGAAATGCGTGATTTGATCGCTCAGAAAGAAAACGATTTTGCCCGTGGGTTTACTGAGCATCTGATTGGTTACGGTCTGGGCCG
>NZ_CAXLMO010000094.1:0-15614 GCF_964187635.1 Candidatus Seribacter sulfatis
ATTTGGGAGGAACGGTTCGTAAGTGGGATTGAAACGCCATTGGTTGGTCTTGCTGCAAGTGTCCTTTTATTTCTCTTTTTTTATATTAAATTGAGGCGATAATTGGTGATAGATAGGCCCTTTTCTTTTCCGCTGGAATTATTGTTTAGGTTGTAGGTCCGCTCCCCACAAGCATTTCAAATTTCTGTCTTTTGCCAATAATACCCGCTTTGGTTGCGTAAGAGGTGTAAATTAACTTTCTTTTTTAAATATGTTTTAATTTTCATGAAATTCTCTCTATGGTGAAGTATTGGTTCTAGGAACATGTGGTTGAATTCCATGAAATAAAATTGGAATACTCAACCGGCATGTTCAATGTTGTGTGCAGTAAGTTAATCATTCATTTTCACTATTATGTTTAGGTTTTCTCTAAACTTCAAAAGGGTATATAAGATCCATAAATGAGCGTACAGTTAAGTGATTTAAAGAGAGATATTCTAAATGGTATCGAAACAACAAGTATTTATGAATTGGCGGTTTGCAGTCCAATTGAATGTGCGGATTCACTTTCTGCTCGCTTGAAAAACAAGATCTTTTTCAAGCGTGAAGACTTACAACCCGTTTTTTCATTTAAGATAAGAGGAGCTTTTCACAAGTTAAATCTACTCTCCGCTAATCAAAGACAAAAGGGTGTAATTACTGCCTCCGCGGGAAATCATGCCCAGGGTGTTGCCTTAGGTTCAAGGGAACTCGGTATCAAGGCACTCATTATTATGCCAGTGACCACCCCCGAGATTAAAGTGCAGGCAGTCAAAACTCTGGGTGCTGAGGTTGTTCTTCACGGAGATAATTATGATGATGCCCTCAAACTCTCCCTTAGACTAGCCGAGGAGGAGGGCTACGAATTTATTCATCCCTTCGATGACCCAGATGTCATTGCCGGGCAGGGTACCATTGCCAAGGAAATCATCTCCCAAATGGGAGATACAATAGAGGCAATTTTTGTGGCAGTGGGAGGGGGAGGGCTTCTTGCTGGAATTGTAACTTATATTAAGGAGTTGTATCCAAAAATTAAGGTAATCGGGATTGAGTCGGAAGAGTCATCTTGCCTAAAGGCTGCAATGAAAGCCGGCAAGCGAGTAGTTCTAGATAGTGTAGGAATTTTCGCGGACGGAGTTGCAGTGAAACAGATTGGAAAATTACCTTTCGAATTAATTAAAGACCAGGTTGATGAGGTAATCACAGTTTCAATTGATGAAATCTGTGCCGCAATCAAAGATATTTACGATGAAAATCGAACTATCCAGGAACCAGCGGGTGCACTGGGGGTTGCGGGAATGAAAAAATATCTTCAATCTAATCCAGTAGAAAATAAAAAATTCGTGGTGGTAAATTGTGGGGCAAATATGAATTTTGACCGCCTTCAGCATATCGCAGAAAGAACAGAGATTGGAGCGAAAAGAGAGATGTTACTATCCGTTGGAATTCCTGAAGTACCGGGAGCATTTTTACGATTTTGTGAGTCACTCGGTAATCTTATGGTTACCGAGTTTAATTATCGCTATGCGAATGTTGAGAATGCACAGGTTTTTGTTGGTGTTGGCTTCCCGCATGGTGAATCAAACCGTTCAGAACTGCTCGATCAGCTCGTACGCCGGGGTTATGTAGTGGAAGACATGAGTGATAACGATGTCGCGAAATTACATGTTCGTCACATGGTGGGAGGCCGAGTGTCTTCTCAAATAGAAAATGAAAGACTATATCGCTTTCAATTTCCAGAAAGGCCGGGAGCATTGGTGGATTTTCTTAAGCATATGGATCCGATGTGGAATATTTCCCTTTTTCACTACCGAAACCATGGTTCGGCATATGGCCGAGTATTGGTGGGCATGCAAGTTCCGGAAGGGGATAGGGCATTATTTGAAAGTTTTCTTGTGAAAACAGGATACGATTATTTTGATGAAACCGAGAATGTTGCTTACAAAAGATTCCTGAAACCAATTTAAAGCTGTCATATTTCTTTCCTTTGTCTTTCAATTTTCTCTAGGAAGTTCCTTAGAAGCTAGCACTTTTAAGTGTTCTGATAGTAAGTGCTAATCACCAATTATTATTCGAGAAAACACCGCTGAAATTTATCTTTCGGAGCAAAATTTTTTTACTAAAGGAGCAAGATTTGAATCTTAATTCTTAAAAGCAAAACTGCAGGCTGGCTTGAACATCAACCAAAGGGGGAAATAATGACTCAGTTCTTCGAGTTTAATCATTAAAGGAGACCGCACCATTTTCCCTTATTTTTTTGGAGTAGGTTTTTCCGTTCAGTTTATATTTTAAGTTGAGTGTTTTTACGACTCCACCTGCTGGATCTTTTCCGGCTAGTTTGTTGGTCATACTAAAATCATACTGCATGCGATCGAGTTCTTTCTGTATTTTACTTTTAATATCCATTTGGCGTTTAGGATTTCCATCCTCTCCATAAAGCGCACTTATGAGTTCAACTTTGAGTTTTTTAAGGGATCGGAAAACTTTATGTTTGCGGTCTCCGGCTGAAACAAAATATGCAATTAAATCTTTAAGCTCTTCTGCATTCATTGAATTAATAAGCCCCCCTGGCATCATTGATATTGAAGAGCCATTTTTTGATGCCACTTTGGATTTCTTGATTTTAGTGAGATTAAGTGGCTGAAGTCCGGATTGAACGAGGCCATACTCGCCATCTTCTTCAGTGACAACTCTTCCCATTGTTATTGAACCATCTTTCATTTTTAATTCATGCTGTTCGAATTGTTCCGAGACAACCATGTTGGGATGAATCGTTGATTCGAGAATGGACTTGTAATCGCTGCGCTTGGCCAAATTGGTTAGGTCCGGACCGACGCCCCCTCCTTCATTCCCAAATCTGTGACAAGCTACACACAATCCTGCAGAAAACATTTTTTGGCCATTAGCAAAACTTCGTCCGGCTAAGGGTTCTTCATTGAGTACCTTCAGTCCTGAGTCGACCGTCCATGCTACGCCAGGACCTTTAGCTTTTGGTAGTTTGGCAAGATCAACGCTCTTCACTTCGCCCATGAGATATTGTAATGAAATGCGATCTTTATCTGGAACTGAAGCAATAGCAGATTCCCGGATTTTTTGAATATAGCCAGTAAACATGTTACCTCCCTTTTTAGTCATGAGGTTTTGTAACTCACCGAGGTACGCCTTTCGATCTTCCATGGTCCATCCAACCTGCACACCCTTTAAGCAAAATAGTAAATGAATGTTGAGAATGTTGGGAGTAGCATCCGCATCCATTGTGCTGAGAATCCGGCTACCATAGTGCTTATTACGCTTCATGATATCGGTATCAAAATTAGGAATCTTTGCCTTGGTTGTTTTCATCAATGCTACTGTTTTTCGAACCACTGAAGGATGATCGAGGTAACAAAGTACTCGGCAAAGTTCTTCATTCAAATTGTTGTCATTGGATGGGAAAAATAGATCCAACTGTTCTCCAATCGCGTGGGCTTGGATTCTTTCAGGCATGCCGGCTCGGCTCATTATAACTGAATATGTTCGGAGTAAGGCAAGTTGCCCGCTTTTGTCTAATTCCTTGAAATCTATTTTGAGGAGACGTTCAACACTGGGCTTGAGACTGCCTTCATAATCGGAGCGAGCCAAACCTAGTAATGCGTGGATTGCGGCTACATCATTCTTTTCGGAATAAGCTTTCTGTGCCCACGATTTCGGACTTTGCCACTCGATTGCAATACGAGCCGCGTAGCGGATATGATAATCTTCGCTTCCGAGGTGAGGCCATGCAACTGCTAATGCTTCCTTATTGGCACTACCATGAAATGATTCCAGTTTGCGACGGGTCGCTCGGGCTTTGGCATGTTTGCTTGTGGTATCGAGCTGGGATAGCTCGGTAGATTCGGAACCTGTGTAGGTAATACGATAGAGGTAGGATTGACCACCCCGTCCTCCCACGCAAAAGTACATATTACCGTCCGGTCCAATCACCACATCTGTAAGTGCAAGTGATCCGTCTGAATTAGATACAAATTCCCTTTTCTCACCGATATAAGTTGATCCGCTCGGTTTAAGGTGGATGGAATACATCGTCGCGAATGTCCAATCACAAATAAAGAGTGCATCCCGATAATGCGTGGGGAAATTAGCATTGATTCCTGCGATTACTCCAGTGGGTGAACCAGGCCCTACATCAACTACTGAACCCACCGTATCAGGAAAGTAGTCTCTCCATTTTTTGGAAGTAGCCCGCCACCCACTGTCACCCCCGGATATGCCATGATTAATTCGAGTCGGTCGATACCATGGGGAACCTATATCATATTCCATATCGGCATCATAAACGAATAGTTCACCGTCCCGATTCAATGCAAAATCACATGGGTTTCGAAATCCCATGGTTATTATTTCCCGATTTTTTCCATCTGGGCTCATTTTCATGACCCATCCACCAGGTGCTTTGCCCTGTGCCATATGTCCATAAGCATAATTTTCAAGGAGCACATCATCTTTCCAATTAGTGGGGATTCTTGAATTGATAAATTCTGGAGGCTTGGTTGCGTTTCCTGCGATAACATAAATACTTTTTCCATCGGGTGAAATAATGATCGAGTGGGGTCCATGTTCGCCACCGCCAGCCATTTCAGCCATGAATTCTACTGGTCCAAGACTACCGTCTGGCAAAACCTTGGCTCGGGTTAATTTCCGATTCCCCATCATGTAAAGATGATCAAAGGCGTAAAGCATACCATAGACTGAAGATTCAACACTGAGTTTCTTAATCTTTGTTTCGTCGAATTTTTGTCCTGGCTTGGGGATTTCCACAAGGAAAGTCCCTGCCTTTTGCTGATCTGAAACCGTGAGTCGCCCCTTTTTATCAAAGGCCATGGAGATCCAAGAGCCAAATTTTTTCCTATCAACTTCGTAAATTAGGTCTACTTCAAAGCCAGGGGGAACATTCAAAGCAGTGGATGCATCCTTTACCGATGCTTGTACAGGCGGAATGCTGTATTTTCCAAAAGATAGAAAAAATGGGATGATTAGGGCTAGAAGGGAGAAGTTAACTTTCTTCATGTGTAAAACTGGAGTATATTTATGGTTAAGCTTACAATTCAATATTTTCTAGCCAAAATCACAAAACTAAAAACCTTTAAAGAGGTAATAATTCGTCTAACCAACAGTACCAATTCTGTTGGTTATGGAGAAACGCTTAGAACTGTTAGGCTAAAAAACTTAGAAGCGATCGTAAGCTACCACTTTTTCATCGGGCAACCGCTCACCTCGTTCCCAGCCTGTTTTTGTTTGTTTTCCTACCGGAACCATAAAGCTAAGAATATAGTTTTGTGGTAAATTAATTAATTTGGAAACTTTATCAGCATCGAATCCGACCATCGGGCAACTGTCATAGCCAAGACCTTTTGCAGAGAGCATAAGGGTCATGCCCGCAAGAGCGGATGAACGGATTGCTTCGTCCCGAATAAGTTGTTCATTACCTTCGTAAAAAGATCGAATCATCGGTCCCAGCATATCCTGGACTTCCTGCGGGGCATGAGACCAAAAAGTGGACGGATCTTCTTCGTGAGACTGAAGATCTGCACAGATGATAAATAACACGCTTGCATCAGTAACATGAGGTTGGTCCCAGGCGAAGCTCCTAATTTGTTTTCGAAGTTCTTTATCCCGTACAACCAATAATCGATAGTTTTGAATATTGAATGAGGAAGGAGCAAGCTTGGTTAGTCGAATAAGTTCCTTTAAATCACTATCAGGAATTTCATGGTTTGGGTCGAAATTTTTGACGGATCGTCGGGATGAGATGGCTTCAATTACATTCATGTGAACATTAAAATTATCAATGAGTTTGTTTAAGTTGATTAATTATTCGAAGAAGGAAAGGCTTTGATTCTCGCGAACTTTTTTGGTGTGAGTTTTTCCATCAAGCTTGTAGGTAAGTTCCAATATCTTAACTACTCCGTTTGCCGGGTCTTTTCCGGCAACTTCGTTGTTCATCACGAACTCATACTCCATTTGATTAATTTTATTTTGTATAATGGATTTTACACCTATTTGTTTTTCGGGGTTTCCCTCTTGTCCATATACTGCATTGATAAGTTCAATTGCTAATTTCTTTGTGGACCGGAAGACCTTATGTTTGGGATCACCCGCGGATACAAAATAGGCGATCAAATCCTTTAACTCATTGGCGTTCATTGAATTAATTAATCCACCTGGCATCATCGAAATTTTCGACCCCTTTTTGGATGCCACTTTGGATTTCTCAAATTTGGTAAGGTTCAGTGGTTGGAGACCAGATTGCACCAAGGAATAGTGGTCTTTTTCTTCGGAAACAATTTTTCCGATTACAAGAGAACCATCCTTCATGGTAAGCTCATGCTGTTCAAATTGATTGGATACCACCATGTTGGGGTGAATGGTAGATTCGAGCATGGATTTGTAGTCACTCCGTTTGGCTAGGTGGGTAAGATCGGGACCCACTCCACCTCCTTCATTACCAAAGCGATGGCAGGCGATGCAAAGCCCGGCGGAAAACATTTTTTTCCCGTTTGCATGACTACGTCCAGCAAGTGGTTCCTCGTTTAACGTGTTGAGAGCAGAATCAACCGTCCATGCGACTCCAGGGCCTTTTGCACGGGGAAGCTTTGCAAGGTCGATACCTTTAATTTCTCCAGTTAAATACTGAAGGGCTAACCTGTCCTTTTCAGGAACATTAGCGATGGCGGACTCCCGAATTTTTTGTAAATAGCCTGAGAAGTAATGTCCGCCTTTCTTTGTGAGTAATTCCTTCAGTTCGCCAAGGTAAGATTTCCGTTCTTCCATGGTCCAACCTGTTGATACATCTTTGAGGCAGAAAAGAAAGTGGATGTTTAAAATATTAGGAGCCACACTTTTGTCCATGGTGCTGAGGATTTTTTTACCGTAGTTACTTCCCCGCTTCATCACCTCGGGATCGAAGTCGGGAGCTACTGCTTTCGTTGTCTTCATTAAAGCAATAGTTTTGCTCACAACTGAAGGATGCTGGAGATGACACAACAGTCGGCATAATTCCTCATTCAAGTTATCGTCATTTGCAGGGAAGTGCATATCAAGCTGCTTACCAATGGCATTAATTTGAGATTGGCTTGGTATCCCAGCGCGGCTCATGATCACTGAGTAAGTCCGGAGAAGTGCAAGCTTATCTGTTTTATTTAGCTTCGAGAAATTTACCTGTAGCAGACGATTGATACTGGCTTGCATACTTTCTGGTTGGTCACAACGAGCCAGACCCAAAAGTGCATGAATTGCGGCAAGGTCATTACTTTCATCGTAAGCTTTACTTGCCCAGCTTTTTGGGTGTTGCCACTCAATCGCGATACGAGCTGCATAGCGAAGGTGATAGTCTTTGCTTTTTAAATAAGGCCATGCCGTTTCAACAGCTTTGGGGTTGGGACCCCCATGAAAGGACTCGAGCATATGGCGGGTTTTTCTTGCTTTCGCATGCTCGCTTGTAGTGTCTAATTTGGAGAGCGTAGTAGAGTCGCTTCCAGTATATCGAATGCGGTAGAGGTAGGACTGTCCCTTCCTTCCTCCTACGCAGAAATACATGTGACCATCTGGGCCTACATCGACGTCGGTAAGGGGGAGGGAGCCATTCAAATTGGTCAAAAAGGTACGAGTTTCTCCACTGTAGGAAGAACCTTCAGGGGTTAAGTGAAGAGAATAGATTGTAGCGAATGTCCAGTCACAAAGAAAAATTGCATCCCTATATTGAGTTGGGAATTTGGCGTTGATGCCTGAAATTACTCCCGTCGGACTACCTGGACCCACATCGACAACCGATCCAATTGTATCAGGGAAATATTTCCTCCACTTTTTAGATGTGGCCCTCCAACCACTTTCTCCACCGGATACGCCGTGGTTAATTCGGGTAGGACGGTACCAAGGCGTTCCCATGTCCCATTCCATATCAGCATCATAAATAAACATTTCACCATCTCTGTTGAGGGCAAAATCGCATGGATTGCGGTATCCCATGTTAATAATTTCTCTATCCGAGCCATCTGGATTAAATTTCAAAACCCATCCGCCTGGAGCTTTTCCGTTCCCGTTATGTCCATAGGCATAATTTTCTAACAGAATATCATCTTTCCAATTCGTGCGAATCCTTGATTTCTCAAAGCTCGGGGTGCGAGCGAAATTTCCGGCTACTAAATAGAGACCTTTGCCATCTTCTGTAACGATTAAGGAGTGTGGTCCGTGTTCGCTACCACCATATAGTTGGAAGAGTTTTTCTTCTTTGCCGAATTCCCCATTTTTCAAAACGGGAACGCGAACCACTTTACTTTGAGATACCATGTACAAATGATCAAAAGCAAAGAGCATTCCCCACTGTCCACTATCGAAAGGAAGCTTTTTAATTCCAGAATCAGTGAGAATTTGTCCGACTTGCGGTAAATCGATGAGAAAAGTGCCAGCTTTGTATTGATCTGAAACAACTAAACGACCTTGTTTGTCAAAAGTCATCGAAATCCATGAACCATACTTTTTTTTGTCTACTTTATAAACAAGGTCGACTTCAAACCCGGGAGGAACAGACAAACCAGTTGAATCATCTACTACCAAGTTTTGCGAAGGGGGTTTTTGTGCGTGGGTACAAAGCGTTGAAACCGCTAATAGCAGGCATGCGAGAGTAGGTGGGAGAAGATGTTTCATGTTAGTTTAGTGAAATAATTGTAAGCAAATACAACTTTCTTACAAATTGTTATAAATTGAGAGGTTTAAAACTTTTAATAATTTCTTGTTTGGGAGAAGTGTAAAATTTCAGGATACTTGTATGTTTTGTAAAAAGTTTAAGGTTATTTTTTGTCTATGGAAAAAATCTTTTTAATAAAATCGTCTTTATTAATTGGTGGTACCTCATGATCTTTGACCTGCAAATAGCAGGGTATTCCGACCGCTTGACATTTCTCTTTGAGTAAACGCCCAAATCCAGCGTGATGGATACCATCTCCTTTAATAACGGGAATCGGTGCGGGTTTTCCATAATTAAGAAAAACGGGGGGATCGTGCTTGGTTACATGAGTGAGAGGGGAGCATTCAAGGGAAAGGTCTTTGTATTGATTCCAGTTTTTCATCAGATGCTCATGGCTTTCTGCCCCGACTGTCTTCCAAATCATCGGATGTCGGATACAGGCAAGACCGATTTTCTTTTCCAAAAGAAACGGATCGAGAGTAGTTTGTCCGCCCATCGCAACGGCACCGCAAACACGTGATGATTGGCGAAGGACCGGATCATCACTCTTCGGATTGGCCATATCATCATGATAGGCAAGCCAAAGGCTGGATGCCGCTCCAGCTGAACCGCCAATTACGGCAATGCGATTCGGATCAAAATTCCATTCTTTAGCCTTAGTCCTGAGAAATTGAATGGCCCGGGCAGCATCGTGTACGGCAGCAGGTAATAGTTTAACTCCGGCCAGGCGATAATCGATCGATGCAAAGCTGTATCCCTTTTTTAATTCATTTGGGTTGGCAGTTTCATTCTTTTTTCCACCAAGCCAGCCTCCTCCATGAATATGGACAAGAAGAGGGGTCGGTTTTTTGGATTCAACTTTCCAAAAGTTCAGGGTCATGTCTTGATGTGGACCGTAGGAGACCTGACCGTAGGTAGGCTCGATCTTTTGGGCAAAGCTAAGGCTCGAACAGAGTAGGTAAAGTAGAGAAGTGAGGAAAAATTTAGACATAAATATTTTATTAGATTATTTTGAAAGTCTGGCAACTCAATGGGTTGGAAAAGTTTTTCTTTCATGAATGATGTTTATTCAATTTGACCCGTCCCTACATCCGCGTAGGTTGGGTCGAAATTAAAGACCAAATATGATGATTCACTAACACAATGTCTGCAAAACTGAATTCGCTCTACCCTAATCCCCTCCAATTCTTTGACAAGACAGTTAATATAATCGCGGTGGAGGATTATCTGCCTTGTGTCTTAAAGGCATGAAAAAAGAGACATTTTCTAAACGGTGGGCGGAATGGGTAACTCAATATCCAATTGTTTTTATTACATGCGGAGTTCTTTTAGCCTTGGGGCTTGGCTACGGCGGACAGTTTATAACCATAAGCAGTGACTACCGTTATTTTTTTGGGGAGGACAATCCCCAACGCTTGGCCTTCGAAAAGTTACAAAATGTATACAGCAAAGACGATTCTGCATTATTTGTCATTACCCCCAAGGATGGAAATGTGTTTAAAAAGAATACATTGTCTGGTATTCAATTTTTAACCGAACAGGCATGGCAGTTACCTTATTCAAGGAGGGTAGATTCAATTACCAACTTTCAGCACACCTATGCGGAAGGGGATGATTTAATTGTCAAGGATCTGGTTACTCCGGAAGAATTATCGGATCTTAAAAATAAGGTGCCCTATGAAAAGTTAAGGGAGATTGCATTAAACGAACCTTTGCTCAATGGATTATCAATCAATGCGGATGCGAGTGTTACCTCGGTCAATGTGTTTATGACCTTCCCGGGTAAGCATTCAATGGAAATTCCCGAGGCAGTGGCGGAGGCACGTAAGCTTGTGGATGAGTTTAAGAAAAAGTACCCCGGACATGAAGTGCATCTTTCCGGAGACACGATGTTGAACAATGCTTTCAATGAAGCGGGCGTAAAGGATATGACCACACTGACTCCTGCGATGTATGGTGTAATAATCTTAATAATGTTTGTTCTTCTTCGTTCGATATCAGCGGTCTTTGCCACTTTTATTGTAATGCTGTTATCTATCATTGGCGGTATGGGTTTCGCGGGTTGGATGGGAACGCCAATCACGCCGCCCTCTTCCATCGCTCCGGTGGTAATTATGACCCTGGCGATTGCAGATTCGATTCATATTTTGAAATCCATTCTGGTGGTTCTGCAAAAGGGAAATACCAAGCGTGATGCGGTCGTGGAGGGTTTGCGGGTAAACCTGAAACCGGTTTTTCTTACCAGTGCCACCACAATTGTGGGATTTTTATCCCTCAATTTTTCGGACACTCCCCCTTTTCATGATTTGGGTAACATAACCTCGGTGGGGGTAGCCATGGCTTTTATCTTATCGGTTACCGTTTTACCGGCAATGATAACGCTCCTCCCCCTGAAAGTGAGGAAATCCAATAAAATTTCTAACCCATGGGGCACCCATGTTGGTTCATGGGTAACTGGTCGAAGAAAATCAATTGTAATGATCAGTTCGATCGCGACTATCCTGATCGGCTTACAGATTCCCAAGATTGAATTGAATGATGAGTTTATTGGATACTTCTCGGAGGACAATAATTTCCGAATCGATTCGGACTACACCATGAAAAACCTAACCGGGATTTATCAAATTAATTTTGATCTCAGTTCGGGAGAGTCGCAGGGTATCGCAGGCCCCGCTTTCCTGAAAAAAGTGGAAGAATTTGCCAATTTTTTGCGTAATGAGCGTATGGTCACCCATGTAAACAGTATCACAGATGTATTCAAAAGGCTGAATAAGAATATGCATGCGGATGAGGAATCTTATTACAAACTTCCGGAAGCCCGTGATCTCGCCGCTCAATATCTTTTGCTTTATGAAATGAGTTTGCCGTATGGATTGGATTTAAATAACCAGGTCGATGTTGATAAATCCTCCACGAGGCTAACGGCCAATCTTGGATTTGTGACCACTTCGGAAATAATTGAAATAGTGACTAGGGCTGAGAATTGGCTGAAGGAGAATTGTCCGGAAAGTATGCACACACTCGCAAGTTCCCCGGTTATTATGTTCAGCCATATTTCACATCGTAATGTGGTCGCCATGCTTAAAGGTACGCTTCTGGCCTTTGGATTAATTACCGTGGTTATGATCGTGGCTTTGGGGAGCGTGAAATACGGACTTCTTTCTCTTATTCCTAACCTGGTCCCAATCATCCTGGGGTACGGCGTATGGTCAATATTTGTGGGCGAGGCGGGGTTTACTATTGCGATCGTGGGATCAGTCACTTTGGGGATAGTGGTGGATGATTCGGTTCATTTTCTGAGCAAGTTCAATTTAGCCAGACGAGAGAAGGGGCTTGGGGTGGATGAATCGGTTCAATATGCTTTCGAGAATGTCGGAGGTGCCTTGGTCGTGACTAGCATAATCTTAGTAATCGGGTTTGCAGTGCTGATGTTGTCAGAATTTAAGATGAATTATATTTTGGGTGCACTTTCTGCCCTGACGATTGCCCTGGCTCTTTTGATTGACTTTACCCTCCTTCCCGCCGTCTTAAGCTTTAGCGGGGGTAAAAAAACAATTTCGAACAAACAATCAAAATCGAACAGGCAATGAAATTATTTCAGTTAAACACTATCCTCGCCCTTGTGGTCTTTTCTTTTTCAGGTACCGGAGTTTTGGGACAGGAGACCGTTCCAGAGAAGGAAAGAGGGCTATGGGTGGCCCGACAAATCGATCAGGAAGATCAGGGCTTTGTTAATCAGGTCTCCGAAGCGACCATGACTTTACGAAACAAGCAGGGACAGGAGTCCACCCGACGTATGACCATTAAATCTCTCGAAGTCGATGGAGATGGCGATAAGTCACTGACTATTTTCAGCTCTCCCCGTGATGTGAAGGGAACCGCATTTCTTAGTTTCACTCACGCACTTGAACCGGATGACCAATGGCTCTTTCTTCCTGCTTTGAAACGGGTGAAACGCATTTCATCCAATAACAAATCGGGTCCTTTTATGGGCAGCGAATTTGCATATGAAGACATATCAAGTCAGGAAGTGGAAAAGTATAGCTACGAATACATTCGTGAAGAAGCGGTGCTGGGATCGGAGGGTCATGTGATTGAACGGGTACCGGTGGATCCCAAGTCTGGCTACACCAAACAAGTCGTATGGGTCGATGGAGCGAATTGGCGAATTGGTAAGATTGAGTTTTATGACCGAAAAGGAGAAAAACTTAAAACCCTGACCTTTAATGACTACAAGCAATATCCGAACAAAAAATGGCGCTCCAATCGGATGGAGATGACTAACCATCAGTCCGGTAAGAGCACTCAATTAATTTGGAGTGACATAAAATTCGAACAGGATCTCACCGAACGGGATTTCGATCAGAATGCCCTGAAAAGGGCACGATAAAATTGCTAACCTTTCAAAAAATCGTAATTCTGTGCCTGGCTTGCTGGTCGCTAGCAACGACAGCAGTTTGTGGAGAATTTTCCGGTGAGCTCTCTTTTGAAACCCGGGGTTATTTTCACGAGGGAGCACATGAAAACAGTGATAGAATGGATCTATCAATTATCTTACAACCTGAATATGTAGTTGCATGGGATGAGGACAGAAAGGTTTTCACTTTTGAACCCTTTGTGCGCTATAGCAGTCTAGATAAAGAGCGTAGCCATGTTGATATTCGCGAACTAAGTTTCCTTGGTAGTTGGGAGCTGATTGAGCTTCGGGTTGGGATAAGTAAGGTTTTCTGGGGAGTGACTGAGAGCCAGCATTTGGTTGATGTGATTAATCAGACTGACCTCGTGGAGAGTCCTGACGGGGAAGATAAATTGGGACAACCCATGATCAATATCGCTTATGTAAATGAATTTGGAAATTTTGAAATATTTCTTCTTCCTTATTTCCGAGAACGGACTTTTTCGGGAATTGACGGCCGGTTTCGAGGCAGTCCGGTTGTAAATATGGAAAACGCAAGCTATCTCAGCGGTAGTGGCAATAATCATCTCGATGCCGCTTTTCGCTGGTCCCACTATATAGATGAACTGGATTGGGCTTTATCCTATTTCGAGGGAACTGACCGGGAGCCACGATTGTATAAGAATGCAGATGGAACCGCACTTGAGCCGGTTTATGGACTGGCCAGGCAGGCCAGTCTAGAAATACAGTATACAGTTAGCGACTGGTTGCTCAAAGCCGAAGTCTTATCCAAGCACAGTGATCTGCATGGAAACTACTGGGCTACAGTAACCGGTTTTGAATACACTTTTGCCAATGTTCACAGAGGCATGGATGTGGGCTTTCTTTATGAATACCTTTATGACGATCGCAAAGAACTTGCTGGGAGCGGATTGGATAATGCCACCTTTCTGGGTTCCCGGGTGGCGTTGAATGATGAAAATGGATTTGAATTACTGGTTGGAAGTATCATTGACCACCAAACTGGACGAATAAATAATGCGTTTCTTGAGTCAACTCGACGTATTAATGAAAATTGGAAATGGACTTTAGAGAGTAATTTTCTGGTGAGTCCCAAATCCGGCAGTTTTCTAGAACAGGTAAAGCGCGACGATTATCTGCAGGCAAGCTTGTCCTTCTTTTGGTAGGGTGCCTCATTTTTATTGATCTGTTCGTTTTTCGTCACCCAAGTAAATGATTTTCGAGTCGAGGTCGTATTGTTGCAGGTTAGCACCCTGTAGATCGTGTGTGGAAGGAAAGGTACGGGGACTAATCTCAACGGTGGATTCTTCATTGACAGTGTATCCGGCCTTTTCAATCCAGCGTCTGGCCCGCTTACTTTGATCGGATTGAGAACTTTCCAGGGAATCCACTCCTTTCATATTTTTTACCGGAGAGAATTCTTCAAGCCGGTCAGCTTCCAGGATTAAAGGGTTTTTCGCAAGGGGGAGGGCATCAAAAACGAAAGTTTCAAATTTAACGGCATTGGGTTCGTCTGGATTAATTAGGTTTCCATTGTCGTCGATATAAGAGACTTTTTTTTCTGCCCGATGGTAGGGCAGTTTAATTTCTCCACTGGCAAACTGTTCGATAAAGTCACGGCGTAAGATATGGATCGCAGGGCTTCCCGCACGGTATTTGATTCGCCCATCGTCTTCTTTTTCGAGCGCCTTTTCCTCGGGGAGATCGGAGTATTCAATAATGGTAATCCTATCGCCGATCGAAACGAAATTCCCCAGTTTTTCAAACGGCCCGGTTTTGGTTAGTGAACGGCTCGACATGTCAGATTTTTGAAGATCATGTAATCCAATGAATAATGGGTTGATCGTACTGACTAATGGATTGTCGACTTGAAAATAGGACACATGCTCGATGCCCCTCTTGGCCATATCCGCAACCGAACCGGAATCAATCAAGGCTTTCAATGAACCGCCGTGTCCGTTGGGCGATAGGGCGAGACTGTCCTGAGAAGCACGCAGTAGGTTTCCTTCGAAGTCGGTAGCCGGCATAACGCCCTGGGCAAAGAATTTGATGTTCTCTTTGCCGAGACCGTAAAAGTTTTTTTCTTCAAAATGTGCAGTCGTAGCTTTCAGATTCAAAGGGCTACACATAATGTACCATGGAATGGTCACCTCATACTTTCTAGATATTCCAAGTATCTGTTCAGCGAACAGTTGAAAGAGCGGTTTCTTTTTGATCGGGCTTACCGGTAAAGTTCCCTTAGGTCCATCATATCCAAGCCGGGTACCCTGTCCGCCCGCGACTGTAAATGCGGCGGTCTTTCCATTACGAATTAGAACCTCTCCATGTTTAAATGCTTTGTCATAGAGTGTTTTTTGTTCGGCGTTTTCGGGTGCGAGGGGAAAATAGGAGGCTGGGTCATATTCGGCGGGTAAACTCGCTTCCTCTTTTTGAAAGATGCATTCATTCAATGCGGAT
>NZ_CAXLMO010000095.1:0-20328 GCF_964187635.1 Candidatus Seribacter sulfatis
GAATTGCCGTCTTATGTGGTTCTTACTTCATGGGGCACGGGTCGTCCAAATGATCAACCGTTATATGATCGACTCTGGGGTGCCGGTTTTCTTCCCACACAACACCAAGGGGTGAAATTCAGAAATTCGGGCGATCCGGTTCTTTATCTATCCGATCCGAAAGGAATGAACCGTTCAATGAGGCGGGATATGTTGGACGAATTGGCTATGCTTAACCGAAAGGATCATCAGTTGGTCAAAGATCCCGAGATTGATGCTCGTATTTCGCAATATGAAATGGCCTTTCGCATGCAGACCAGTGTCCCCGAATTAACGGATGTTTCCGAAGAGCCAAAGCATATTTTAGACAGCTATGGACCGGATGTTTTAAAGCCGGGAACCTACGCTGCAAATTGCCTGCTTGCTCGACGTATGGCGGAGCGCGATGTTCGATGCATTCAGTTATTTCATATGGGATGGGACCATCACGGTGGTTTACCCAACGCAATTAAGGGACAATGCCGGGATGTGGATCAACCCACCGCAGCATTGATTCAGGACCTAAAACAAAGAGGACTATTGGAAGATACTCTGATTGTTTGGGGAGGAGAGTTTGGTAGAACCATTTACTCACAGGGTAAACTGACAGAAACAAATTATGGCCGGGACCATCATCCCAGATGCTTCACTATTTTTATGGCGGGAGCAGGAATTAAAAAAGGCATGTCTTATGGAGCCACTGATGACTATTGCTATAACATTACCGAGAACCCAGTACATGTTCATGATCTGAACGCTACAATTATGCATCTTATGGGAGTGAATCACAAAAAACTCACTTATCCATTTCAAGGCAGAGATTTTCGTTTAACCGATATTCACGGACATCTTATCAAGGATATCCTTTCTTGATCTTCTTATAATTCTATCAGAACTATGAAAAAACAAACTCCCAAAAGGAGAGAATTTCTTCGCGTAATAGGTGGGGTTGGAGTTGCCTCTCTTAGTGTTCCTAATTATTTAATGGGCGCCAAGCCCAGTGCTGCGTTAAGTCGTTCGGGTGTTTTGCTTGAGGCCTCCTCCTTTGCCAAAACGGGTGGTTGGAAAATCGATACCCAGCATTATTTACAGATGGGTGGAAATTATCTATTGGCCCATGGAATGGGTAAACCGGTTGAAGATGCTGAGACTGTAGTGGATTTGCCTACGCCGGGTAAATGGAATGTCTGGGTCAGGAATCGGGACTGGTGTAAAGGGGAGTGGCAGTCACCGGGACGCTTTCAGGTCTTGGTTGAAGGCAAGCCTCTTCAGATAACTTTTGGAGAAGCGGAGGAGTCCTGGCACTGGCAGTCCGGTGGTTCGGTCGAAATTGCGAAAGCTGGAAAAACCAAAATTTCCCTTCGCGACCTGACTGGGTTTGATGGACGTTGTGATGCAATATTTTTTACCAAGGAATCAAATCCGTCTTTGCCGGAGGATGATCTAAAGGAATTATCTGACTGGAAGGATGTGCTCGCCGGTCGGTCGAAGGAAAAAGTCGAGGAGTTGACTTTCGACCTTGTTGTTGTTGGAGGGGGTATGTCTGGTTGTGGAGCTGCACTTGCCGCTCGTTCACAAGGACTAAGGGTTGCGGTGATTCAGGATCGTCCACTTTTTGGAGGTAATGCCAGCCAGGAGATCAGGGTTCATACCCTTGGTATCCATGGCTATGGTTCAGACATTCTCAACTCAATCGACACGATTCATTATCCAAATGGAAATGAAAAAGCCAAAGTGGATCAGGTTAAAAGAGAAAAAACTATGGCCGAATCCGGCGTTGATTTATTCGCTCATCATACCGCCTGTGGATTGGAGAAAAAGGGAGATAAAATTCTCAGTGTAGAGGCAAG
The DNA here is from genome assembly GCF_964187635.1 of Candidatus Seribacter sulfatis. Lineage (NCBI taxonomy): Bacteria > Pseudomonadati > Verrucomicrobiota > Opitutia > Opitutales > Candidatus Seribacteraceae > Candidatus Seribacter > Candidatus Seribacter sulfatis. The sequence continues at coordinate 1,869 of NZ_CAXLMO010000095.1, forward strand.
AGAGGTAACGGGTGGTAGGATAAAAAGATTTCGTGCACCGGTTTTTATTGATGCGACTGGAGACGGTTGGCTGGGTTACTGGGCTGGAGCTGATTACCGCTATGGCCGTGAAGCAGCTTCTCAACATGATGAAGGCTGGGATAAATATGGTGATTTATGGAGTCCAAAGAAAGCGGATAACCGGGTCATGGGAACAAGTGTTTTATGGAATAGCGAGCGAACCAATCAAAAACAGGATTTCCCCAAGGTTCCATGGGCCATTCCGGTGTCAGGCAAACATGTCGCTTCCAAGGGAGAATGGTATTGGGAATATTCTGATAATGATCTTAACCAAGTTGATGATGCGGAAGAAATTCGTGATCACATGTTACGTGCAATATTTGGCTCATTTTCCAATGCCAAGAAAAACCCAAAATATGCTCCAAATAAATTGAAATGGGTCGCATATGTTGGTGGGAAGCGAGAGTCCCGTCGGTTGATGGGGGATCACATTTACGATATGCATGATGCGATTAAACGCCGGGAGTTCCCGGATGCTGTGGTTGTGGAGAAACGTGAGGTGGACGGTCATTACCAACGAAAATTAAAAGGAGCCAAGGAAGATTTTCTATCAACGGCTATGTTTCATAAAACCGGAGGATATTACTTCATTCCTTTTCGTAGTTTTTATTCAAGAAATCTTTCCAATTTAATGATGGCTGGTCGATGCTTTAGTTGCACTCACGTTGGACTCTGCGGACCACGGGTTATGAATACCTGCGGACAGATGGGAATTGCGACTGGCTATGCTGCAGTGCTATGTAAAAAACATAAAGCCTCTCCAAAAGAAGTGGGTCAGTCGCATATCAAGGAACTCAGGAAATTAATTGGTTTTGATGGGACAAAATTAGTTAATAACCCGAGTAAGAGTGGACATTAGCAGTTAGATGAGACACCTGGTCAATTTTGGCCTTTTGTTTAGCTTTTCAGCTTTAGCTGCTACGGGCACCTTGGCGTATTTTCAGCCATTTTCACTTTCTGTCACGAACATTCATGTTATTGCAGGATTCGTCACTTTAGTTTTAGTGATTCTGCATATTGTGGCACGTGTACCGTACTTCAGAAATCGAATTGCCAAAGGGAAATATAGGGTATCAGCACGTTTACAGGTACTTATGATCGGTATTGCCTGTGGTTTTTTAGTCTACACCGCGATTTATAACCTGCCTCCTGCCTCTTGGTTAATCGAAAATAGTTACGAGCATAAGAACAGTGCCCAAATTGTTAGATCTTCAAACCTCGTTGGTTTTGATCAACCTGCACCTCATCGAAAATGGATCGTTCGAAAAAGTCAGGACGGCAATGGAAGCGGGCTATCGATCAACCTGAGTTTTCGTGAAGATTTAAATCCTATGCCTTCCATAGCGATATGGGCAGAAAGTACGATTGGATCAATGATTGAGACTTTGTTTCTTGAACAATCCCTTGCTTATTCTGAAGTTCCACTCTGGGAGGATTACCGAACTCAGCGGAGTCATATTTTGCCACTCTGGCGTCATCGTTACACCTTGTTTTCTGGAATTTCTCCATCCGGAGAAATAGATGCGGTAAGTGGGGCAACGGAAGCACACCGCTTTGCTTTGGATCCTTATCTTCAATCAGGAAAGGGAAATGAATTTGTGCTTTGCGTGGAGATTAATGTTCCAAAAGATTCAAGTGATGATTTCCCCGACCCTTTGCTTGGACAACCCTCACTCCTTTACACTTGTCTCGTCGATGTGGACCGGGATGATCCGTATTACCTTTTTGAACTTACTGGGCATGGTGGGGGGGATGCAATTTCCACCGGTAATGTTCAGTATGATCTGGAAATGATTGGTTCGGCCAAAAAGATGAAAGATTTGTTTCTTGTTAAATTAGAGAAATCAATCGATTGATCTTTAATGGCTTCGGCTAACGGTAATCCGAACTTTCAAATTCAGGAAATTTCAAATTATAATAACCGTAGGAGAATATTTTAGTAATTTTGAGAGATTGCTTTTATTGCATCTTTTGCTCCCATGGGTAGAGATAAGGTGTTTTTTAATCCGCACTCAGATTCTCCGGGGTTAACCCTGATAAAATGATTTCCTGCCGATTGATAGACTTCTTCGCATGTTAATCGAACAGTTGGAATATTTGTGCCCGCACCCAACTCAATAATAAGTAAGTTTTTGTTTTTGAATTTCTCGATCCATTTCTCAAACCTTTGTCTTTGTGCATAAGTTCTGGTACTATTCCAGGCAAAGTCAGAAAACATAAGAATATTTGGGCGTGCAAGCGAACCACATTGCGGGCAACTAGGTAATGGTTCTTTGGCGAGTAAATTGTCGGGGTTAATCTGTAAAAGTAAATCTGGGCCGATTGGCCAAATAGGCTGACCGCACTCTTCAATGCATTGAAAATGCATCAGAGAACCATGGCATTCCATAATTTGATTTTCTTCAAACCCCGTTTTTTGAAAGTGACTGTCTACATTCGAAGTAAATACAAACATTGGAATATTCTCTTCTTTAAACTTGTTGAGTAGAATATTGAAACCACGATGGGGCTTAGTCTTTTGATAAAGATTAAGCCTGTGACCGTAAAATCCCCAAGCAAGCGAAGGGTTTTGGGTGAACCAATATGGGTTGGCCATCTCTTCAAATTCGATCCCCATCTTGGCCAAAGGTGGATAGGCTTTCCAAAATCCTGATTTCCCCCGAAAGTCAGGCAGACCAGAATCTACTCCCATCCCTGCACCAGCACCAACTAGAATGGCTTCGGCCTCCTGCCATGCATTTTTTGCTGCTAGTATTGAATCTTGATGCATATCCTTTTTTTAATTTAAAAATAGTAACTTTTTTTCTTTGAATAAACCAGTGGTAAGTTGTTTGGTAATCTAAGCTTTTGGAACTAACTTGAAAAATAGATTAGATTGGTATGTCACGAATATCTTTCTCCTGCTTGGGGGAGGGTTCGGATGTGTGCAAACTTCCCAACAGCCAATTAGTATGGTTTCGCTTGGTAATGGGGACACTCTTCCACCCGCTGAATTAGTTACCACAGAACTGATTACTCCAGGATTGAAGCAAAATGGAGGAATCGCATTTTCCGAACAAGGTGATCTTTTTTTGGCTAACTTTCAAAAAGAGGGTCAAATTGGGAAATATAGTGCGGGCCCTAATACAAAACCTGAAGTTTTTATCGATTTAGAAGAATGGATCTCCCCAGTTGGTGATTTGACACCCAGAGCGGAAGGAATTCGGGTAGACAAGGAAAATAGGGTATTAGTTACTGATGCGGGTACCGGAAAATTACTTCGTATTTCACCCTCTGCGCATAAACTTGAGGTTCTTGCCGATTCTTATGATGGTTACCGTTTCGGAACGGTGAAGGATCTGGCAATTGCCCCCAATGGGGATTTATTTGTGAGTTCTCCGCATTCCGGTACTATTTACCGAATTAGACCCGATATTGGTTATGTGGGAATTCTCAATGACGATTTGGTAAGAGTGGAGGGATTAGCAATGAGTCCCAATGGAAAACAATTAGTTGCGGCAGAACCGGATGCCTCCCGGGTAGTTGTTTATGATATACCGGAGGACTTAATTTTAGTGGATTCTTGGACTTTGGTGGATTTTTCTCCCTCTGGAGTAGAGCCCAAGGGAGTTGCATTTGATGAAAAAGGCCGCCTGTTCCTTGCTTTGGGCAATTTGAATGAAGTGCGCGTTTTTGACTTGGAGCTTGGTCTTGAGCTTGCCCGGTATGATGTCGGTGGGGAAGCAGAAAATATTTCTTATTGGAGTGGTTCGCTTTACATTGGGGGCGGAAATCAAATGAGGAGACTTCAGCTAAGGGATTAAAAAAGGGTTCATTTTTAGTCCCTGTAAACAGTTCAAAAATCGATGACTGTTGAAATGTTTTTCACAAGCAATTCCGATTGGTAATAACTTCTCTTTGACTTGAGATCTTAGGTTCTCAATCTGAGATAAGAATTTAATATTGATATAATATGGACGAAGATTTTTTGCACCTTTTTGACGAGTCGCCTGCATTACGCTTAATGCGAGGTAGATTGGGCTCCTTTGTTGCTGGGTTCTTTTTTAAAACATTCAAGCATTGGGGGGTGGTGGAAGCATCGGAGGAGGAGTTAGTTGGCACTTTGTCTGAACATATCGAACAAATGCGTGAACTTGAGGATTTTGACGCACCTAAAAGGTTACCTCAAGAATACTTAGATGAATGGTGTGACGAGGAACATCGATACCTGACGAAAACTTACAATGAAGATCGCGAAGAATATGTATTTCGTTTAACTAGGCATTCCGAAAAAGTACTCAGCTGGTTACAGGATTTACTGGCTATGCAGCACCGTGGTTATGCAACCACTGAATCTCGATTCAACCGTATTATGCTTGAGATGCAAAATCTTACTCAGGGAGTGAATGCAGATCCTGAGGCAAGGATTCGCGAGTTAGTACGTAAAAGAGAAGACATTGATGACGAAATTCGTAAAATTCAGGAAACTGGGGAAGCGCCAATCTTTGGAGAAGATGTAATTCGTGATCAGGTTTATGATTTGTCCGACCTGGTAGAGCATTTCCTTTCTGACTTCCGCGCGATTGAAGAATTCTTTAAAGACCATGCAAAAGAAATTTCTAAGCTCTATGCACAAGGGGTTGCATCCAAAGGAGATATTGTGGAGCGAGTTCTTGATGCGGACGAGGAACTTAGGGATTGCGATCAGGGGAAGAGTTATTTTGGCTTTCGCACGATGATGACCAATCCGGCATTGGCCCGGAAATTACGAGGATTAGCCGAACAGACCTCAGATATCGCCCGAAAGCGTGGATTGGATCCAACAAAAGTATTTAGTAATTTAGGTGAACGATTGTTTGGCGAAGCCGGTGCTGCCCATGGAGCCTATGGACGAATTAGTCGAAAACTTCGTCAGGTTGTGGGAGACCATGCAGGAGGTTCAGGTCGACAAATTAGAGAAACCTTAACCTCCATTCGACAACAGGCTTTCCAATTACGAGATGAACCGCCCGAGGATTGGGAATTTGAAATCGATATACGTGCCCAGTTCTTCACACTTATGGAGGCTGAATTTTGGGAACCCAAGGCAGTGGAGCCCTTCGCCAAGGTACAGAAAGCAAAGCCAGACGATATTAAATGGATGAATGAAATTCTTCATTCGGTCGGCGAGCCACTTGATTTAGCAAAATTTAGGGACCGGGTTGATGAGGTGCTAGAAGAAAACGAAACAATTAGCCTCACCGATATAGTTGAAAAGTTTCCCTTAGAACGGGGAATTGTAGATGTTGTTTGTTACCGAGTAATTGCAGGAGAGGACAATCGGCATGAAATTTTATCGGACGAAATTATTAGCATCGACTTAAACCGGCCTTCGCAACCTCGCTTTGTCGAGGTACAACAACTTGTTTTTCAACGAAATTTATTATGAATCCAGCTATCACTCACCGTCATGTCATTGTTCGTCTCCTTAATGGACCGATTTATCAGGAAGATTTAGATCTTTGGGGTCGTTTAGGTGCGGAATGGGACAAGATACGAAACCATTTTTTTGAAATCGGAATGGAGGTCGCCCGCGATGATTCGGCTGGCTATGCATTTGTCCGTCAACGAGAAGAGATCGAAGAATCGGAGGTGGAAAGTTGGGATGATGGAACTGAAGCACCTCTGCCACGAGTTCTTCGCCGTACCCGTCTTTCTTATCACCAAACTATTTTCATGGTTCTTTTGCGCGAGGAACTAATGAGGTTCGAGCAGAATCAAGAGGAGGGGGATCATCTCTATCGATCTGCAATGGATTTGAGAGATACCATGACTCCCTATTACCCGGAGTTACATGATGAGAAAAAAATACACCGCCAGATTTCCGCCTTGGTTACTAAATTCGAAGAATGGGGAATTCTAAAAAAAGTACGGGATAAAGAGGGGGGACTTTATCGCGTTGAACGGATAATAAAAGCAAAGCTGCCCCCTGAAAAATTAGCCGAAATTCGTGATCAAATAAAAAGAAGATCACCCGACCTAGAAGAAGATATGGAGGATGAAGATGCTTGAATCACAACTCGAACTTGAATTTTCGCCGGATAAATCAACTGCCGGTTACCGATTACACAAACTTTCGGTTTTAAACTGGGGTACATTTCATAACGAAGTCTACTCCATGTGCCCGGATGGACGAACTTCGATGGTGACTGGACGGAATGGTTCTGGGAAGTCAACAATTGTGGATGCACTTCTCACGCTGCTTGTACCGAATCGTGTCCGGAATTATAATGTAGCCTCAAGTCAGGCAGGAAGTCGTGAAAGAAATGAATCATAACGAAGTCTACTCCATGTGCCCGGATGGACGAACTTCCATGGTGACTGGACGGAATGGTTCTGGGAAGTCAACAATCGTGGATGCACTTCTCACGCTGCTTGTACCGAATCGTGTCCGGAATTATAATGTAGCCTCAAGTCAGGCAGGAAGTCGTGAAAGAAATGAACGGGATTATGTTTTGGGGGCTTACTCAGAAATTCATGATGCAACTACTGGACAGGGCAGAAAGGAGACTCTCCGCAAACCCGGTGAATCTTATACCGTATTACTGGCCCATTTTTACAATGAAGCCTATAAGACAGATGTATCGATTGCTCAAGTCCTTTGGTGCCTTCCCGGCGGGAAGGTGGATAAGGTTTATGTAGTTGAGAAAAGAAAACTTTCCGTGGATGAAGACTTTAATAACCTGGGGGATGTAGATAATATTCGCCGCTTAATTAAAGAACGGAATTTGACCGTTTTTGATTCCTTTACGGCGTACCATAAAAAATTCGAATCGATGCTTTTTATGGATACGGATCTTGGCAATCGTTCTCCAATGTCCATTTTTAATCAGGCAGTCTGTATTAAGGATGTGAAGGATCTAACCCAATTTATTCGTGAGCATATGTTGGATGATGGAGGTTCCAAAGAAAAACTAGTTGCATTGCAGGAACGCTTTGACGATTTGAGAAGTACTCACCGTCGGATCGAAACTGCGGCCTATCAACTCGAGCAATTGGATGAAATCAAAAGTACGCATACCTCTTTTCTTGAAGCGAATAAAGAACGCACTTATGCGGATGAACTTCGCAATTCAATTGAACCGTACTATGCGCAAGCTGAACTTGACCGTCGTGTTGAATGGGTTACTGAACTCAAGCACCAGGAGGAAGCAGAAAGGGCACGACTAAAAAGTGCCCGAACCGAGGTGGACCGCTTGCGGGAAAAGTTGAATCACCTTGAACGCGCACTTGCCGACAGCGATGAAAATCGTCGGCTAGAACAGGTGGGTGCGGAGATGGATCGTTTACGAGATAAGCGTGAGGTCGTTTCGAAAAGAGCTGCGACTTTTGAAAGGCACCTGTCTTCTTGGGAGAAGGGTACAACAGTACAAGAAGAAGAGGATTTTCTAACTCTTCGTCGCGAACTTGATAATCAAATTCCAAGGCTCGAAGCCAAGGTCGTAGAAATTGATGAAAAGATTCCCGAAATTTCTTACCTTCTCAAAAAAGCGAAGGCAAAAGTAGATAGTTTAGAGGAGGAAAGAAGATATCTTCTGGAAGCTAATTCAAATATTCCTTCTGAAATTGCCCGTCTACGAAGTGGTTTGGCAACTGCATTGGACCGGGATGCCAAAGAGTTACCTTTTGTGGGGGAATTAATACAGGTTGTCCCGGATGAAGTTAAATGGACCGGTCCTATCGAAAGACTGCTTCGGAACTTTTCTTTGACTGTTGTCGTTCCACAAAAATTAGCGGAGGAGGCGGAAGCTTTCCTCGAAGTTAACCACCTCGGAGAGCGACTCTCATTTATTTGCCCCCAGTCGGATCGAAAAAATCCAAAATTACATGATGACTCTGTGGTTGCCAAACTTTCTCTCCGTCCGGAAATGGAGAAGTCGAGGCAGACTTGGTTGCGATCTGAATTAGCAGATCGATTTCCTCATATTTGTAGATCGATGAGAGATCAGGAATTTATCAAAAATCCGTTTGCATTAACTTTAGAAGGATTAGTAAAAAGTGACGGAGTGCTCCGAGATAAAGATGACTCAAGATATCTCGATGATGCCACAAATTGGGTACTTGGTTGGGATGTGAATCCTAAGCAAAGAACTCTTGATGATTCTCTGATCAAATGGCGTGAGGAACTTGATAACTCGGGTCGAGCCATGAGGGAAGCGGAGTTAGAAAGGCAATCCAGTCGGGTCAAACTACGTTCTGGTGCCCAAATTCAAGCCTGTGCTAATGAATTTTCTGATATCGATCAACTTGGATTGGCTACTCGTATCGCAGACTTAGAGGAGGAGGAACGGGTAATTGTAGGAGGCTCTGATGTCCTGAAAAAGCTAAAAGAAGACCGAGACAGTGCAACGGTTCAGTTGGAAGAAAGTCAGAATACTAGAGATGAGGTATTGCAAAGAATCGGTGGCGTTGAAGCACGAGCGGAAAGAAATGAATCCCGTATGACCTCACTTCGTTCATTGCTCGTCAAGAGTATGGACGAATTTATTGAGGAGACTATCGGCGAAGACAGTGCTGATTCAGAAACCCGGGAATTGGCCGAAAAGAGAAGAGAAGAATTATTTAAGGATATCGCAACCGAGTTTGGTGAACCTCCGGAAAAACCGGATGATATTGAAGAATCTGCCCGCCTTGCTTCCCATAAATTAGATGCAAAGATTCATAAGCTTGATTCTGGATTGGATAAGTTTCGGGATAAGAATGTTGCCGCAATGCAACGATTTATTGCAGATGCAAAAAATCAAGCATTTCGCGACGAATTAAATCTTGAATTGGAGGAGGGTTATAACGATTCAACATACGCTTCTTTTGAGGAAATTCGCAGACAGATACAAGAGGAGGACTTGGCTAAAAATCGACTTCGTTTTGAAGAACTTCTCCGCGTTCAGGTGCCCGAAGAGGTTTCTGGCTTTAGTGAAGCATTAGAATCCCACCGGGATCGAATACGAAAAAGAATTAATGAATTAAATGAACACCTTTCTCGCGTGACCTTTGACCGGAAAGAAGAGACTTATATTCAACTCAAGTTTGAAGATGCAGGAGATGATGGCGTTCGTAAGTTTAAAAAACTTCGTCGCCATGCATTGGAAGGAGATTTAGAAGCAGATGACGAAGATGAGCGTAGACGGGAACGGTATCATCGAGTGGAGCATTTTTTAGCCGAATTGGAACTCGATACCAATTGGACAGAACGGGTAATCGACGTAAGAAATTGGTTTAAATTCCGAGCGGATGAGTTTTATAAGGATGAAGATACTTTAAGACAAAGTTACAGTGGGGCAGCCGGAAAATCTGGGGGAGAAAAAAACCGGTTGGCGTCTACTATTTTGGCAACCGCAATTGCATACCAATATGGAATTGATGTGGGTGGAAAACAGACCGAAACTTTTCGATTGGTTGCAGTGGATGAAATGTTCAGTAAGACGGATGATGAATTCTCTCAATACCTCCTTGATTTATTCAAGGAGTTTCACCTCCAACTACTTATTGTTCAGCCTTTGGATGCCAAAATACATGTGGTGCAAAAATATGTTGAAAGATATCATGTGGTCGAAAGGCGAGATGGGCTTTCCTTCGTTGGTGACCTCAGTGTAAAAGAATATCTTGGTGAACAACTTGAAGTTGAACCGGAAGACGAGGAGTTAGAAGGCGAAACGATTGAAGCAGATTCCTGATTACTTGCCCGTTTAGTTCGTTTTGAAAAGCAGTCCAAATCCATCCCGCTATGATGGGCGAATGCCATACAGAAAATGTGGCAGGTGGGGGCTCAAACTGCCTGCAATTACACTCGGATGTTGGCACAATTTTGGGGGTGGTTCACCGACCAGTAATCAAAAGGAAATGATTTATACGGCATTCGATCAAGGCATTACTCACTTTGATCTAGCTAATAACTATGGTCCACCTTATGGATCGGCTGAATCAAATGTGGGTCAAATCCTAAAGGACTTACCCCGTGATGAAATTTTGATCACGAGTAAGGCAGGTTATGATATGTGGCCTGGCCCCTATGGGGAGTGGGGTTCGAGGAAATATATGCTTGCTAGTCTCGATCAGTCGCTGAAAAGAATGAAGGTTGATTATTTTGACCTCTTTTATTCGCACCGATTTGATCCGGATACCCCACTCGATGAAACGATAGGTGCTTTGGATACCGCGGTGAGTCAGGGAAAAGCTCTTTATGTAGGCATCAGCAGCTATTCCGCAAAATCAACTCAAGACGCGGTTTCAGTATCGAAAGAATGCAATTTTGCTCCTCTCGCAATTCATCAGCCTAATTATTCGATGTTGAATCGCTGGATTGAAGATGGCTTGATTGATGCCTGTGAGGAGCAGGGACTTGGTATAATCGCATTTTGTCCTCTTTTCCAGGGTCTACTGACCGATAAATATCTGAGTGGCTTACCTGCGGGTTCTCGGGCAACTATAAAAAATTCCCCCTTGCGAAAAAACGAGTTAAGTGAGCAAAACCTTACAGTAATTAGGGAGTTAAACGATCATGCGGAACAGCGTGGTCAATCGTTGGCTCAGATGGCATTATCATGGGTCCTTCGAGATAACCGGGTAACCAGTGCTTTGATTGGTGCAAGTTCCGCTGCTCAAATCTTAGAGAATGTGAAGGCGGTTAAACAAACCGCTTTTTCTAAAGATGAACTTATCAAAATTGACCGAATATTAGCCAAGATTAATTTACCAAAATCCCTTTGGTCTACTTAGTTGAATAGAAATTCGTTCTCGAGTTACGGATTAACTTAAATCTGTTCTAATATCATTGAGTACGGGAAACTTCTGCCGCAATGATTCTATAATTCTTTTCTCTATTATTCCTTCAATTACTGACTCGCTTTCTCCCCCATCTGCCAGCACCTTGCCGGTTGGGTCAATAATGAGTGATCGTCCGCCATATTTCATATTTGGTTCTTTTCCCACAGAATTGACTCCAATGACATAGGACTGGTTTTCAATCGCCCTTGCCTGAAGTAGGGTTGTCCAATGTTCGATTCTACTTTGTGGCCAGCAGGCAATTATAATAAAAACATCTGTACCCTTAGTAATTGCTAACCTGAAAGCCTCTGGGAAACGTAAGTCATAGCAAATAAGGGGAGTAACAAAGAAGGAATTAAGTTTAAAGTTCTCCACAGTAGAACCTTTGGTATGAACCTTATCTTCTCCTAATATTGGAATAGTATGAATCTTAGGTGTGCAGAGTACTTTTTCACCATTTGGTGTAAAAGTGACTGCACAATTATAAGCTTCCCCCTTTTGTTCACTGGGCTGTGTCATACCGGCAATTACCCAGCATTCTTTATCTTTAGATAGGTTGTAAAGATAGTTTTCAGTCTTCTGCGGTTCGTTTAGGAGTGTTTTGTTGGTTTCTAGGCAAAAGCCTGTGGCAAACATTTCTGGTAAAATAAGTAGGGAATTTTTTTCGATTTTATAATTCTCTAAAAGTGTGTCTACTCTGCGAAAATTTTCATCTTTATTTTCCCATTCTGATTGGAGCTGAATCCCATAAACTTTCATCTTTTCAGGATTGGAGCTGAATCCCATAAACTTTCATCTTTTCAGGGAGGGAAATTTTTGAGACTCCTGTTCAGTGTAGGGATGAAAGGGGGCCGCTTTTTTCATATCTCGGTAGGCTTGTATGGCCATGTTCTTGTCTTTGAATTCATTCAACAGTACTGAGATTTTATTTTGATGAGCGACTAAACAACCCGGATGTACCTTGAGTGTATTATTGATTGCTTCAAGGGCTTCAGGAAATTGTTTTTTTAATGTTAACAGGTAAAAACATTCCCACTTTCTTGAATGGTGTTCCCAGGGTGCATATGAAATCGACTTTCTGTGGAATTTTAAACTTTTTTCCTTTTCACCGTAATCTCCAGCAATCCTTCCTTGAAAATGAAAAATATTAGACCAAAAAAGATTTTTGGCCAGGATACATCCATAGGGAATAATTAAAACTGCAAGTGTTCCCAATAGAAGATTGTATTTTGGTTTAATTGGAATTTGAGTAGTCTCAGTTTTACTCTTTTTCTTATCCATCGAAACGGCCAAAAGAAGGCCTAAGCTTGTCCATCCTATAATAAGTGCGCAGGGAGATCGGGTTGGGAATTCGAAGAAACTTTCAATGAGAAAGGTAATGCAGGCAGTTGTAAGTGCAATAATTAAGCCAAAAGTAGTAAGGTCATTTGATCTACAGCAGACCAATGCAGAGAGCAGGGCTCTCCAGAACACAACCAACCAAATACCTAGGAATCCAACCAAACCAATAATGCCATTTTCATATAAAATTTGTAAAAAGTCATTATGAACAAAACGAACCAGTGTTCCGCCTGTTGTTTTGTCTGATATTTCTGCACCTTCATGAAAATGTAATTCATAATGGTCCGTTCCTTTGCCCAAGAGGAAATCGCCTGAGGTGGATGCCTTGATTGCATCCTGCCACAGCGCTATTCGCCTGCCACTTCCTCTTGTAGTTATGCTTTTAAGCTCTACCAGTTCTACAGATTCGGTCTTGGCTGTGTTGTTGGTATTTTGGGTGAATGCCCCTTTTTTCCAATAATCTGAAGTAGATAAATAAAGAGGCAAGGCGATTGCCAGCAAAAGAAAAGAAGATGGAATTAGACAAAAATATTTGAAGTATTTTGGTTCGATTAATTTTCGTTTCTTAGCAAGTACAACTAGAGAAATAACAGCTGTAATGGTACAACTACCAATCAATCCGACCCATGCACCTCGAGCCATTGAAAGGGAAAGTGCAGGTAGCAAAACTAGAAGCAGAATGGCGATCAGAGAAAATTTAACTTTTCGGGATTTCACATAGAAGGTTAGTCCCAATGCAATCGGAAGGAGAGGGGCATGGTACTCGGCAGCAAAATTTTGATTAAAAATAATTCCCCCATACCCCAGTCTGGTTAATCGATGGCTCCAATCAGTCCATTGGTAATGTTGATCCATTACAATCAAACTAGATACTACTCCACCGAGCAGAATCGAACCAGTCCAAACGAGAAGTCGTTTTGAATTCCATCGTAATTGACTTAATGATAATGCCAGGGCCAGGGGAAGCAGGTGCCACATGAAAGAGGAGACCCATGCCCGGGTAGTATTGTGGGCAGTATAAGTTGATAAAAGAATCGCCAGGATGAAAATCCCGCAAAATAGAATTAAAGAGGGGGGGTAGCGTGAGATATATGCATTAAGATGAATTCTAATCCCGATTAATCCGGTTATGAGGGATACAATCACAATTACAGCACAAAATTTGAGTTCTGCATTGATCATTCGAATAGGAATAAATCCAGACACCCATTCATTTTGTTTTATTTCTACGAACAAAAGGGGCGTGATCGTGAAGAGAGCGAGGCAAAGAAGAGATAGTATACCTTCAAAAAGTAAGGAGACTGTTTGAGTTTTCCTTTCTTTTTGACCTTTGCCTACAGTCATTGATTGGTTCTTTTTCACGATGAAGAAATGTGCATCTTAATCACGCACTTTTTCAAAGTCCTGTCGAGCGACAAGCTAGACGGATATACTTGTGAATTAGGGGATATTAACTTCCACTAAATTGGTAGAATAATTGAAGAAATAAACTTGTCCGTTTTTCGAGGTGAGGAAATAAATCCAATTACCAATACTGGGTTGGTATAGAAATGGATAAATTTCTTTCGATGACCATACCCATGATCTTTTTTCAGACCATGCCCAAATACCATCGGAACTATCGGCGGATAAATACAACCACCCATGTGCAGAATGATAAATCCATCCGTTTTCATACACTTTGTAGAGACCAAACCAAGAATTATCGTTCCACCCGCCAGGCAGTTCAATCGAGTCTTCCCCAAGCGTTGAAATGGCTTTTTCAGTAGGGGATTGACCCTGCGAATTAGTAGATTTGATGACTGCGATCTTATTTACTTTTCCATAACTGACCCCCATTTCATTTTCCGCAAATGCTTTATAGTAAATAACACCATCCAATGTTGAATTAAAGTTACCGGTGAATAACCCTTCATTCTTAAATTCCCCGATTACTTTCTGAGTGAATGGATCATTCAGTAGAAGATCAATGTTTGTTGAAAGCAGGAAGCCAACCATGATATTGTCGTTGTTTGTATCACTTTCCCTAAGGATCTCGCCAGATAGTATAATTCCGTCTTGGTCAGATTCATGACCAACTGTGTTTACAAAAGCGAGTAAAGCGGGGATTGACTCATATCCATCGCTTGGCGAACTGTAACCGGAATCAGGAGAGGAATATCCTTCGCCCGGTGAGCTATAGCCGTTGGCCGGAGTAGAGTATCCACTGTCCGGGGAGTTGTATCCATCGCTTGGCGAAGTGTACCCGGAATTAGGAGAGGAATATCCGTCGCCTGGTGAGTTGTAGCCATTGGCTGGAGTGGAGTATCCACTATCCGGGGAGTTGTATCCATCGCTTGGCGAAGTGTACCCGGAATTAGGAGAGGAATACCCGTCGCCTGGTGAGCTATAGCCGTTGGCTGGAGTGGAGTATCCACTATCCGGGGAGTTGTATCCACCGCTTGGCGAAGTGTACCCGGAATTAGGAGAGGAATATCCTTCGCCTGGTGAGCTATAGCCGTTGGCTGGAGTGGAGTATCCACTATCCGGGGAGTTGTATCCATCGCTTGGCGAAGTGTACCCAGAATTAGGAGAGGAATATCCGTCGCCTGGTGAGTTGTAGCCATTGGCTGGAGTGGAGTATCCACTATCCGGGGAGTTGTATCCATCGCTTGGCGAAGTGTACCCGGAATTAGGAGAGGAATACCCGTCGCCTGGTGAGCTATAGCCGTTGGCTGGAGTGGAGTATCCACTATCGGGGCTTGAGTAGCCCCCGCCTGGTGAGCTGTATCCGCCTCCAGAAGACTGATAGTTTAATGTTCTATTTAGAGTGATCGGTGGGTTATAAAGATTTCCATTTTGATCAAGCAGAGCGACATAAACCGTTTTGCTTCCATAGGTTTGTCCGCTCAGAAAGTTATTCTTGGTTCTGGACCCGGTAACCTGAGTGCCTCCATGGGGAGAACCATAACTGGGGAAGCCAGAATCGATCCGGTATGCCCAGGTTGGAGTTTGGTATCCACCCGAATCGGATTGGTAGTTGTAAGAGATCGTAAGGGTGTGATTATCATCAGTGATATTTTGATCATTTGTAGCAGGTGAGATGATGTCGATGGCATTGCCGGTAGCTTTCAACTGGCCCCAAATCTTCATTTTTAAATCCCCGTACTCGCCACTGTAGCCTGAATAGTAGAACATACCACCGTTGTACTGACCTGGATTAGAGCCTATAAAGCCCCCCGCTGTTTGGTTTTCTAATTGAATAGTATATTTCTGCCCACTAGTAAGCAGAACTTCATTAGTAATTTCATATTCGTTGAAACTATTAGTGTTACTTCCAAGTCCGGTCCATGTTCCGGAATGAAGTATGTTGCCTGCTACGCCTTCACCTTCTCTAATTGTAACATCAGCTGTTGCTGAAAAGGATCCATTTGTAGCAAATGCAAACTTGGTTAATTTAGCTGAATTTTCTGCGGTAAAACTTTGATACCATGTGCTTCCTGTTGCTGCCCGTGGAATTCCAGTAATGGAGGTAGGTTGATTGTTAACTATAAGGGTTGCTGTGGTTTCGTAAATGGGGGGAGATGAATATCCACTACCAGCACTTGAATAACCGCCACCGGGTGAACTGTATCCGTTGCCCGGCGAGCTATAGCCGCTGCCTGGACTCGAGTAGCCACCGCCAGAAGACTGATAGTTTAAAGTTCTATTTAGAGTGATCGGTGGGTTATAAAGATTTCCATTTTGATCAAGCAGAGCGACATAAACCGTTTTGCTTCCATAGGTTTGTCCGCTCAGAAAGTTATTCTTGGTTCTGGACCCGGTAACCTGAGTGCCTCCATGGGGAGAACCATAACTGGGGAAGCCAGAATCGATCCGGTATGCCCAGGTTGGAGTTTGGTATCCACCCGAATCGGATTGGTAGTTGTAAGAGATCGTAAGGGTGTGATTATCATCAGTGATATTTTGATCATTTGTAGCAGGTGAGATGATGTCGATGGCATTGCCGGTAGCTTTCAACTGGCCCCAAATCTTCATTTTTAAATCCCCGTACTCGCCACTGTAGCCTGAATAGTAGAACATACCACCGTTGTACTGACCTGGATTAGAGCCTATAAAGCCCCCCGCTGTTTGGTTTTCTAATTGAATAGTATATTTCTGCCCACTAGTAAGCAGAACTTCATTAGTAATTTCATATTCGTTGAAACTATTAGTGTTACTTCCAAGTCCGGTCCATGTTCCGGAATGAAGTATGTTGCCTGCTACGCCTTCACCTTCTCTAATTGTAACATCAGCTGTTGCTGAAAAGGATCCATTTGTAGCAAATGCAAACTTGGTTAATTTAGCTGAATTTTCTGCGGTAAAACTTTGATACCATGTGCTTCCTGTTGCTGCCCGTGGAATTCCAGTAATGGAGGTAGGTTGATTGTTAACCAAAAGTGTTGCTGTGGTTTCGTAAATGGGGGGAGAAGAATATCCACTACCGGAAGACTGGTAGTTGACCCCGGGTGGTTTATAGCCGTTGACCGGGCTAAGGTTGATTGAGGTGAGATAATCGTAGATGTGTGGAATGGAGGGAAAGAGATCGGGTTTGGCTAAGTAATAGAGGCTGCTGGCAATTCCTTGTGGTTGCCATTGGCCGGTTGCTACTTCCATCAATTCCAGCCTGATCTCGGGAGAACCGGAGGAGTTGGTTCTGTTGAAGAATGAATATTTTCCCGCGAGGGACTGATTGACCTGAACCGAAAGATTGGTGAGGTGGCTCGCATTAAGGTCATATACCGGTTGGTAAGAGCTTCCTGGGGACTGGTACCCGCCCCCACCGGACTGATACCCGCCGCCCGATGATTGATAGTTGCCACCAGGGGGGTCTACGATCGAAAGGTAGTAATGGACGGAAGTGTCAGTGGTTGAGAAATAAACCAAGTTCCCGCTGTAGTTGCTGGGAATGGTAATCATGAGGTTGCTGGTATTATAGGTAAGGGGTGTCACAGTTCCCCCACCAACAACGGACAAAAGTGATGAATTCAGATCACCATTGTGTTCACCGATCATGAAGGGATGGTTGGTGGAAACTCCTTGGGGCAGGAAAGCATAGGATTGTCCCCGCTGGAAGCCGTAGGTCGAGATGTCTATGGGCACTTGTTGTATGGTCTCAAAGGTATAGTAGGGCGAGCTTGTGTTACCATCTTCTACAGTGAGCCATTCTTGTGCTCGAAGGTTCTCGCAAAGTACGCAAAAAAGGATCGGCAATAGCCAAATACGAAATGAATTACAGTATAAGTTCATTTTAAGTTATTGATGGGCAATGAATTTGAGGGCTTATCGAAATGATAACATCCTCCCAACTCACTTTGATTACAAGAGATAAAACACATAATAACAAATAAAAAGAATTAAGACCTGCAAGTAGGGGCAACTCGTAACGAAAATATTAAAATCATCAAAGCAATTTTTAAAATTTCAGAAAAAGAGAATACGGATTTCGTATGTACAAGAGGGATGAAATGTAAAGGCGACGGATGAAATTCATTATAATTATTGTAAAAGCTACCGCAAGGTAAAATATTGTAATGAATTCACCTTCATTATTTAAAGATGAAGGCCGAATGCTATACAAATCTTTTACAGTTCTTTAATTCGCAAGTTCCTAAAATATAAATTGTTAGGTTCGCCATGATCCTGCAGACCGATATGACCGACAACCGGTCGGTCGGACACACCGGTGAGTTGGCCTTCTCCCTTTTTATCCAACCAGTAATTTACGATTTCCACGCCATTGAGGGCAACCTTGAGGTGATGCCCCCGGCATTCAATTACCATCCTATTCCATTCTCCTGGTTTTTTGGACATATTCTTACTCGGGCCTACAGTGCGGATAATGCCACCGTGGTCATGATGACCCATTTGATCATCGGGTTTTCCTGTGGAATCAAGAATCTGGCATTCGATACCCGTTTTCACTGGGTCTTTAGGGTCCCCGATTCTAAAAAATACTCCGCTATTTCCTTTGGGTAGATATTTGTATTCGAGAGTGAGAATGAAGTCCCCATATTTTTTCTTACTGATCAAATAATCAGAATACCGCTGCCAACCCTTTTGGTCGGGTTTAGGTTTAATCAAAAGAGAGCCATCCTTCTGCGGAAGCCAGTTGCCGGTAGTTTGCCAACCGGTTAGATCCTTTCCGTTGTACAAGGGAACAAAGTGATCCTTTTTTCCAGAGAGTGAGCCGAAAATAATGAGTGAAAGGAATAAAAAGCAATTTTGTTTCATGGTAGTTCCCCCTGAAATCAGTTGA
>NZ_CAXLMO010000096.1:0-25487 GCF_964187635.1 Candidatus Seribacter sulfatis
GGACGGGCTTGGACCAAGTGGGCGGCAGCCCAAAAGGGCCATGCCAGGCACGCGGAGTCCCGGCGTAATTTCGCATCCTAATTTAAAAATTATTCACTAACCTTGTCATCGCGAGGGCGTCTTCACTCTTGTCATCGCGAGGGCTGAAAGCCCGTGGCGATCCACTAACCGAAACGCATCACCCGATCGCCTTCCCCGAGACACGATGGATTGCCGCGTCGTCTGCTCCCGCTTCCTCCTCGCAATGACAAAGAGTGTGTTGTCATCGCGAGGGCGTAGCCCGTGGCGATCCACTGTGAGCCAGTGAGCGAAGAGACAAGTCGTCCGCGTTCCCCGAGACACGATGGATTGCCGCGCCGGTCGCTTGCGTTCCCTCCTCGCAATGACAAGGTGATTTATCGAGAGGGCGGGGGAGCTTCCTCGATCTGGGCTCCGGCATCGGGATCGATCACGAGGAGGGCGAAGCGCTGGACCTGATCGAGATCATCCGTGTTGAGGGATGCGTATTCAAACTTTCCACGTAGGTCGGTGTAGCCGTCTTTGTAAAAGCGGACCTGTCCATTATTCATACGGGCGTAGGTTTTGACATAGACTTTGGGCAAGGGGTTGCCAGTGATTTTATCAAGCACTCGAATGCGTCCGTATTCTTCCGTAACCTCCGTGCTTAAACGGTTTGCATAGTAGGCTTCCGATTTCCGTTTTCCCCCGGCCTCGATTTCGATCATTACATTTTGTCTACGGTATTTTTCAGGAAGGCGGTAGGTGGTTTGTTTATCATCCTTGCCAATTTCTATGCCCTCTTCACCATCAGGGGAAACTAGGGTGAAATGATCCGCGTCATTCTTGGCAAAGGGTTGGCGCGAGAAAAGAAGTTCCACTTCCATTGGATAAAACCGTATCTGGGCGCTTTCGATATTTTTGTGCTCCAAACGAATCTGGTCGTCCACCAATTCAAAGGAGAAGCTGGGTTCAGAGTCAGCGAGTTGATCCATTTGTTGATCGCGTTCCTGATCGTCCACCACCTGCGGGTCAAGCACAGCTTTGGCCTCTTTAAGATGAGCCATTGCTTCCCCGAATAATTTTTGCCAGCGGTCGATGGAAAAGTTCTCGTAGGTCTTGGCAATTTTTTCGGCCTTATCAATTTCCAAACGGTAAAAGGCGGCGTTCACTGCAAAATAATCATATTGTAGTTTTTCCCGGACTTCCTTCCGATCGATCTTATCAAAGTGGGCGAGTCCTTCCTCAATACGATCCTGAGCGAGCAGGTAGTAAGTGAGAATTAAATGATCCTGCTGGGTTAAGGCAGGCTTGTATTTACATACATCCAAAAGCCTGAGGTATTGCCCACGCAGACGGTCATTCAATATTCTTCTTTCCTTACCCAGTCGATGTGCCCGTGCATGTACAAGCGGAGCATATTCCAGTTGCTCGTACCATTTTCTATCCACCGGATCGAGATTGAGAAGGGGACTTTCGATCCAGAGTCCGCTCTGATTGGCAAAGGATGATTTGGTCAAAAATTCGCTGAAACGATTTACATCCTCATGATAGAAGGCATAGGACCAGATGGTATTGTGGTAATGAAAACGAGTATCCAATTGTTTGAGCAACCGGTCGTAGAAAGACTTGCCGGATCCGCCCTCGTTTTCCTTGCGCAGACGAAAGGCAATCTGATTAAGATCGGTGCGGTTTAGGTTATTGGCGTTGAGGTAATTGAGCACATCCTTATCCGTTCCATTTTGTGAAATCCATGCCCAAGATGTCTTATCTTTCTTGCTTAATTCTTTGACCACCTGAAAAGTTACGAGTGGAGCCGAGGCGACTGATTTTCCCTCCGATGAAGCACGGGCCGGATAGAGTCCAAACTTTCCAACCTGTGGAAAGTAGAACGAGCTTTCAAAGGTGCGGGTGGAGTACGCCTCCAGGGTGACCGGAACGCTACGCACGGTGCGGGTCTTACTCAGGGGCATCGAGCCATTGGGGAGATGGAGGAGAAGGCGGAGTTTTTTCCTGGAGGAGGTGGGGTTGGTAAGGACCACGATGGAACCGTAGGGAATACCGGGAAGGAATTCTTCATCCACAAAATTGTCCAGTCTCTCTCCTTTTTCGTAGCGGTAGCGGGAATCGAGACGGTAAAACCTTTGGCTCATTAGAACCTCACTTTTCTTGCTTTGTTCTGAGGGCAAGAGTTGCTCATGAAAAAGAAGCAGGTTTTGTTTTGGCTGAATGGTTACGGAGCGCTCTTCAATTTCAGTTTCGGTCTTTTTGGGATCAAAGGGTAAATCGAGCACACTGAGGGCGAGGAGCATTTCATTGGCATTGCGGGTCGCGTAGATGAAATTACCGGAAAGGAAAGGTTTCTTTCCATCGCTTGATAAATGTTTGGCATAATCACTCCAGAATGAATGGATGGGTATCAGATTGGCATTCTGGTTTTGAATGGTTATCCGATAGTAGTTACTCTCTGCCCATTCCATGACCTTTCCCATTTTTCGGTAGAAGGCACGGGCTTGCTTGCGAAGCCCAAGTCTTGCTGCAAAAGGGTCATTCGCCGCACCACCACCAACAGCATCTGAATATCCTGCACTGTAGGAAAACCAGTTTTTATTTTTTTTCTCACTTTTCTTGGTTTTCAACATACTTTCTTTTTGGGCTTTGAAATATAAGTCGGATGATTCTTCAGAGAGTTTTTCCATCGGCGCCGATCTAATGGAGTCATTAAGAGCCACAGTTGAATCAAAACTGATTTCTGCATTAGCATTTACACCTCGGCTTAGAGAATTATTCAAAAATCCTTTGGCTGTCATCTTTTCTTTGTTTGCCGAGAGGAAACCAGAACTACTCTTACCGAACCTTATTCCTGAATTGGGCATGGGCATTGGAGCAGCAGTAGGTACAGGTGCAAGTGCCATAGACTTTCTTTTGAGCGATGAAAGATCCCGAGCCGATTTGGCAAGGCTAGCCAATTCATCAGTCTCCTGATCAAGTGACCCACTGTTCAGTGCGATTTCGAAAAGACGGTCGAATAGATCGAGGTCGGGTTTAATCAAGTCGGATTTTTCGGAAAGATGCCTGCTCATTTCCTTGGCCGATGCGAATCGGGTGGTCGAGAGTAATGCTTTTTCAAAGGCATTGAGTTGATCAAAACGAAAAGGGTCGAGATAAACGGAGAGATCGCGTTGCAAAAACCAGTCATCGAGGAAAGTGGGTTCCTTTTTGCTTTCCAGATAAGGACGGATAATTTTGTCAAAGAATTTTCGGTCTTTCCGATAGATGAAAAAGTGAAGTTCGTGACAGGCATAGGTTCGGTATTTCTCGATCTTTTCATTCTCTTCCAGTTCGGGCCAGTCCATCAGGAAACCAAATTCCCGAACGGTTGAACTTCCATTGATAGTCAAAAGAAGATCATAGGCGTCACGGAGGGAATCGATGGAGCGGAATCGGGAAGTAGTGAAATCTTCGACTTTGAAATCTTTTTCAGCTACCAGGATCGAGACTTGTTTCTGCTTGGCATGGGCTGTCTTGAAATCCAAGTCAGTGACCATCCGTCTTTCCCTGGGAATGGTTCCCGCATCCGGAAGAGGTAGATCGAGGCTGACCTGTTGAATCGGGTCGAGGGCAAGAAACCTCAGCATTCGATATCCCTTGTCCCTTGGGATGTCGATAATGACCACACCATCCTTATTTGGACGGAGGTTTTTTAAGAGCAGGGTACCATGTTCGAGGAAGTCCAAGTTGGTCTTATCATTGAGCCCGCTAATTTTGGCTGCTATCTGCTCTACTGCCCTTGCCAACAAATCTGCTTGATCTTTTCGGTCCGCGTAGTCGGCTCCTGCTTGGGCTTCTTTTTTCTGGGTATCTGTTGAACGAACGGACCAAGGATTAAGAATAAGTCCCGGGCGGGGGAGCAGATTGCCGGGAAATTTTTCGGCTCCCTGTCTTTCCAGTACATAGCGATATTCTTCCCCGATATCTCTTTCCTCGACATAGAGAGTTCGTGGGATCGCCAAAGCCATGGAAGAGGGCGTGGGAATGGGATTTAATTGGAGTAAGGAATGAGCGTCAAAAATGGGAGTATATGCAGTACCGAAAACATGTAAGCGGGCACTTGAATGAGCATTGGCCAAACGAATGTGCAATTTACCATCCTTTGCTTCGATGGAAGATATGGACAGGGGTGGGCCATAATTTCTCTCCAGAATATGGTGGCGTGATACTGCAAAGCCGGATCGGTTCTCTCCATCGGTTATCCGAATGGTCACAGTACGACCGGTCGGGTGGTGGTTAAGCATAAAGTTTCCAGCGGGCAGGTTGGAGATTTCGATCAGTCCGGGAAGGGTGCTTATTTTGTCTGAATGATCCACGAAAAAAGAATTGGTTCTTAATTCAAAAAGGGAAAATTCATTGATTGGAAACCGGTTACCCAAACGTGGAAACGGTAAGGTGACGGAATCGCCCAGTACGGCATGGATGAGGGTTGGTAGATGCGAGCGCCCAACCGAATGTTTTTCAAGTTCCCATTTTTGGGTATTCGGGGTACTTACCTGTAACCATTCAATATTGGGAAGGAATCCAAGCTGGATACGACCCATCTCATCTGTCTTAAGGGTATGATTTCGGGTCCGTCGGAAATCCACATGTTTAAAACTGAAGGGGACAGAATAATCGACAAAGGGTTCTCCATTTTTGCCCCGGATTTCGAGAACAAATCCATTCGATGAACGATGAAGAAGGGGGCTTGCAGTCTGGGTGCTCTGATCTATGCCATTGATGGAGATTGAAAAATTGTCCCTGAGGTTTACCTTTTTTGAGCCACTTAGACTCTCAACCTTGGCCTCCACAAATGCCTCTACTCGGTGAGTCCTTTCCGGAACCCTAAATTCATGAGCAAATTCCTCCCGCGGATCGAGGTTTTCGATGGGTACTTCCATACGGGTTGGTTGGTTATCATGATCATAGGAGGTGATCACAAGCTGGATTTCTTCCAATAATTTTAAGGAAGTGGGATATCCATTCAGGCGCAGGGTAGGACGAACCAAGAGGGTGGTGTTTTCTCCGCTTCTGAGGGATTCGCGATCCATATGAAACCCGACCTGAAGCTTGTAGTTTTCTCCCAAGTGGTTAAAGAGGGCAAGGCTTGCAAAATTTCCGTCTCGTAAAATAACGGTTCGTGAGCCTGGATTGTTGCTGAAAGGAATCAGGATGACTCCGTCCTTGTGTGAATATTCCTTATCATTGAACCAAAGCGTGGCCTCGTCGCAGATTTGGTTCTTCTCATCAAGTATCCGGAATTCATGACCGGCTGGGCCAATTTTTTCAAGTAGACGAAGGGTTCCTTTCCGGATCAGGGCACGGCTTGAAATTCCATTCCCGATGAATTCGACGACATATACGCCTCTCTTTTTTAGATTAGGAAAAGAGATGGACCGTAAATTTCTGCGAATGGGTGGAAGATCGCTCTCGACTACCCGCTCGCGGGTAGCGGTAAGACCGTCCAATTCAATCGCTGTGCTTACCTCCTGTCTGTTTTTTATGTAGTAATTGAAGGCATTGATCTCGAATTCCTTGATCATTAACTTATCAACATTTTTGGTCCAAAGCTTGAGGTTTACCTTATCGTTTGGAGCAAAGCTTTGCTTGTTCTGATGAGCGAAAGATAAATCGATTCTTTCTCTTAAATTCTTGAGCTGACTAGTGGAGAGCATGGAGTACCATTTCTCGGCATCTCCCTTTCCTGCGGTCAGCTTGGCCTCTGCAAAAATCGGTTTGAGGAATTCATCGGTTAAGTATTTTGAAAAGGCATCAAAGTTTTCATCTGAGTCGAAAAAATGAAGAAGCATCGAACGGACCAGGGGGGTCTCCTGTCGGATGGGAGCGTAGCATCCAAAGCTTCTAAAATCCTCGTTGAAATTGACCGCCCTGGCACTCGGTTTTTTCATTTCTGCCTGGGTCCATTCCCTGCGTAGATAGGAAACCGGACGGGGTAAGGCCAGATATTCCAGAAGGAGTTCACGGTCCCAGTTGCCGAGGGATCTTTTGTGTTTTAATATGTTGTAGAGAACATTTGCCTTGAGGGAATTAAAAGCTGGGGAGAGTGTTCTTACGAAGAGGAGCTGGCGGTTAAACCAGGCGGATTTCTCTTCTGGTTCCTCCTCGGGGTTTAAATCAGCGGATGGGCTTAGCCGGGAAAGGTAGGTCTGAACAAAATTGTTGGAGTTGAGAAGTTTTGGGTCCAGTTCAAGCAGTTCATCCAGTTGTTTCTTGGTTAAGTTCCGATGGATGCTCAAAGATCCAAATCCTCGACTCTGTTTTTCCTTTAAATCTTTTTGAATCAACTCTGGTAGACCGGGTATGTCTGGATAAACGATTCGTCCCAAAAAGTCGCGTAATTGAATACCGTTGAGTTTATTTGCTTTGAGGTTACGCAAACCCCGCTGTTCAAAACCCTGAAGGTTTTTATATACCCTGATTGCCTCCTGATAATAAGAATCATAGGAAACCTTTTTAGGGTCGAGTTTTGTGGGGTGAGCAGGTTTTCTGCCTTCGATTACCCGGCTATGGTTAAAGCGAAGCCCCAATTTTTTCTTCAGGTAATCCATCGATTTCTCGGGGTTTTTTTCGTATTCGAGCAAGGCTGCCCGGTTCCGGATTTCACGAACCCTTGAGGTTTCTCCATAGCGTTTTACCCAGAGTCCGATTAGTTTTTCGACTTCTCCATGTTGTCCTTCATTCTGAGCATGCAGGGCATGGTAATAGTAGTACTCGCGGGTTCCGGGAACCAGGTCCTTGAGAACCGCCTCACGATCGGGAGCGAGGGCAAAATCCTCAACATAACCAATTACATTACCCTGTAGGGAAGAAAATGTGGGAAGGAGGGAGAAAAGAAAGAAGAGAAACAGCTTATTTTTCATATGAGTTTTAATGTGAGGAAGGAAAGAATTCGGGTGGAATCATTGGATCGTTCGCATTAGGACGAACGAGGATTCATTTTCTTAGAAGAAATTTAAAATTCGTAAGAATTTATTCGCCATAGGGAATCCAAATATTTTTCACTTCGGTTGCATGGCGGAGAAACATTTTTCCTTCGGCCTGCTGGGAATCATTCCAGTCGATTGATTTTCCCTGATTTACCCAGGTCCGCTTGAGGTTACCCGCGGAGGCTTTTTCAATCAAGGGGGAGAGTCCACCCGATCCAAAATACCATTGGGCATCGATTTCCATATGCCCGGCGAGGGTTTCGGCGACTTCAGCATGTTTTGCGGTGACCAGATTAACCACGCCTGCCGGTAAATCTGAAGTTTCAAATACCTGATAGAGATCGGTGGCGGATAGGGGGAACGGTTCAGAAGGAACCACCACACAGGTGTTACCCATAGCAAGTGCAGGGGCGAGAAGTGAGATTAATCCAAGTAGGGGGGACTCGTCCGGACAGATCATTCCAATCACTCCCACCGGTTCGTTCATGGCCAGAGCGACTCCGCGGATAGGAACGCCGTGGGCAGCCCCGTCATATTTATCCGCCCATGCCGCATAGGTAAATAAACGATCGATCGAACTGTTCACTTCCAGTTCGGCCGTGTCTTCTTTGCAACCGGTCATTTTCGCGATACGATCGGAAAACTCGTTTTTTCGTGCGGATAGGTTTTCACCCAAATAATAAAGAATTTGAGCACGGAGATGGGCTGTGGCTTTACCCCAGCCTTTTGCACCAGCTGCTGATTCCACTGCATTGCGGATATCCTTACGGCTACCTTGTCCGACTTGTGCGATTAGTTTTCCTTCGGTTGAAAAGACGGGGCTGGAATATCCACTGTCAGGTCGGGTTTGTTTGCCCCCAATGAAGAGCTTGGCGGTGCGGTCAATATCTGTTCCTGCAGGCTCTGTTTTTCCTTTGAGCGCCTGGACCTGGGCCAGTTCGATGGTTGGGGCATTTTTCGAACGCGTATAGGCATACAATCCTTCCTGGCCGCCTTCGCGGCCAAATCCGCTTTCTCGGCGACCTCCAAATCCGGCGGCTGCGTCAAATTGATTGGTTGAATTAATCCATGCCACTCCACAGATCACTTTGGGGGCAATGTCGAGAGCGAGATTAATATTTTCGGTCCAGATGGATGCGGCCAGGCCATAGCGGGTGTTATTGGCCAGAGCCACTGCTTCCGAGGGTGTGCGGAAGGTGGTGCCGACTAAAACGGGGCCAAAAATTTCCTCCTGCATGAGTTGGCATGCAGGGTCCACTTCAGTGATAAGTGTGGGTGGATAGAAACAACCTTTTTCCGGTAATTCGGCTGGGCAGATATGTCGTTCACCACCTTCTTTTAAGCCTTCCTCTACAATACGGGTGATGGATTCGAGCTGGCTTGGATCGATGATGGCTCCCACATCAATGGACTTGTCCAATGGATCGCCGATGCGCAATTTATCCATCCGTGCCCTGAGTTTTTTATGAAATATTTCCGCAATTCCTTCCTGTACAAACAGACGAGATCCGGCACAGCATACCTGTCCCTGATTAAACCAGATTGCATCGACTAATCCTTCCACCGCACTGTCAAGATCGGCATCGTCGAATACGATGTAGGGGGATTTACCTCCGAGTTCAAGTGTGAGTTCCTTGCCCTGTCCGGCAATTGCCTGACGGATTTTACGTCCGACTTCGGTCGACCCGGTAAAAGCAACTTTATCAATTCCTTCGTGAGTCACCAGCATTTCGCCAACCCGTCCATCCCCAGTGACGAGATTGACCACACCAGCGGGTAGTCCTGCTTCGATACAAATTTCTGCAAAGAGAAGTGCGGAGAGGGAGGTGTATTCCGCCGGTTTTAGAACCACCGTGTTGCCCATGGCAATGGCAGGAGCAATTTTCCAGGCTAGCATGAGTAGGGGGAAATTCCATGGAATAACCTGTCCGGCCACGCCCAGTGCTTTTTGGCCGGGCATTTCCTTTTCCATTAACTGAGCGGCCCCGGCATGATAATAAAAATGACGGGCGACCAGGGGGATATCGATATCCCGACTTTCCCGGATTGGTTTTCCGTTATCCAGGCTTTCCAGTACGGCAAGGAGTCGTGAATGTTTTTGGACAAGGCGGGCGAGGGCGTAGAGATATTTTGCCCGGGCTGGACCGCCTATTCCTTCCCATGCGGGTTGTGCATTACGGGCGGCTTCCACTGCCCGGTCGATATCTTTTCCTTCTGACTGGCAGACACGGGCGAGGAGTTCTCCGTTCGCTGGGTTCCTGCTTTCCAAAGAGTCCCGTCCGTCCGGGCATTCAATTGAACCATTAATATAGAGGCCCATTTTGCCGGAATGGGTAGCAATCCATGCCTTCGCCTGTTCGGCACTTTCCGGTGCCACTCCATAATCCATTGTTTCCAAAATTTCCTTAACTTTCATTCCTTATCCCATTGCGTGTCGATGATTGGCCGAGTAGTGCCCGGTTACAAAGTGTTCTAGTTGTCGTTCGATATCCCCAAGCAGACTGGAGGCACCGAAGCGGAAAAGATCGGGCTGGAGCCATCGATCTCCGAGTTCCTCCTTGATCAGAGAAAGATAAGTGAGGGAGTCCTTCGCCTTGGATATCCCCCCCGCCGGTTTGTAACCGACATGGTACCCGGTTCTCTCGTAATAATCCCGGATTTGCCGGATCATGGTTAGGCTAATGGGTAGGGTCGCATTCACACTTTCCTTTCCGGTTGAAGTTTTAATAAAGTCTGCCCCCGCCATCATACAGATCATGGAGGCCCGGGCCACATTGCGCAGAGTTCCCAGTTCCCCTGTGGCTAAAATTGCCTTCACATGGGCATCGCCACAGGCTTCCCTGAAAGCTTTCATTTCATCATATAGCGCCTGCCAATTTTGAGTCAGTACATGGCGCCTGGAAATCACAATATCAATTTCTTTTGCTCCTGCTTGAACAGACTCTCCAATCTCCGCCAACCGCAAGACATACGGGGAGAGGCCGGCGGGGAATCCCGTGGATACTGCTGCCACTGGAATGTCAGTCCTTTCGAGAGCGGAGACAGCGGCGAGAACCATTTCATGGTACACGCAGATTGCACCGGTACGGATGGTGCCCGGTTTGATCTCGAGAGCTTCTAAAATATCTTTTCGAACCGGATGTTTGGCTTTCTGGCACAACCTTCGTACCCGTTGCTCGGTGTCATCTCCGGATAGGGTGGTTAAATCAATACAGGTGATTGCCTTGAGGAGCCAGGCTGCCTGGTGAGCTTTTTTAATTGAACGCCTGCCCGGCAGGGTTTTGCACCGGCGCTCAATGGCCGAGGTGTTTGCCTGCACAGAGAGAGCCCAGTCGAGGTCAAGGTCCATACCCGGGTTTCTTTTCAGGGAATAGCTTGGTGAGATTGAGTTGGTATTAGAATGAGACACAATATTGAATACAGGGTGAATATAGAATCATTGTAATTCCTTGGTCCTGTGGCAAGTTTCTTGTTTTTCGCATTCGCTTGCCAGAATCGAAGCTTCGTTTCAAAATATACTCTGAACAAAATTTTATATGTCACTTTTTCAAGATGCCCTTGCAGTTCGAGAGAACGCACATGCTCCTTATTCCAAGTTTAAGGTGGGTGCTGCTGTTCGATCTGCCAATGGGAAGGTTTTTGTAGGTTGCAATGTGGAAAATTCAGCTTATCCGGAGGGAACCTGTGCGGAAGCGGGGGCGATTGCCGCGATGATTGCCGCAGGAGAAAATAAAATTGAGGAGGTTTGTGTGGTCGCGGAGAGTCCAGTTCCCATTGCCCCTTGTGGCGGGTGCCGGCAAAAAATTGCCGAGTTTTCCAGCCCAGATGTACAGGTGGTTCTTGCCGACTTGAAGGGGGAAACAAAACGAATCACTATTGGTGAACTTTTACCCCATGCCTTTTCAAATTCCCACTTGCCGGGGGAATGAATATACCGCTGATTTTATCGAAGGTTCGGGACGGGATGGTTCTATCGACCGACGAGTTGAGTGAATTTGCTCGAGGATTAGTTTCCGGTACGGTTTCCGATGCCCAGGCTGGTGCTTTTGCGATGGCCGTCTGTGTCCATGGATTAAGTGAGGAGGAACGCGTAGGCCTGACTCTGGCGATGAGGGATTCGGGGAATGTCCAACAGTGGGACTTACCCGGTCCGGTTTTGGATAAACACTCAACCGGAGGAATTGGGGATAATGTCTCCCTTATCCTTGCTCCAGCACTCGCTGCTTGCGGGGCTTATATTCCAATGATTTCCGGGCGTGGACTAGGACATACAGGTGGAACGCTGGATAAATTGGAGTCCATTCCGGGGTATCGTACTTTACTTCCCGAAGATGAGTTTCAAAAAATTGTTGCGGATGTGGGCTGTGCAATAGTCGGGGCGGGGCAGGGGATTGCTCCGGCCGATAAGAGGTTATATGCGATTCGCGATGTCACCTCCACCGTGGAAAGTATTGATTTAATCACCGCATCCATTCTTTCGAAGAAACTAGCCGCTGGTTTGGAGGGGCTCATTCTTGATGTCAAGGTTGGGAACGGTGCATTTATAAGTGATCCGGGTGAAGCCAAGCGGTTGGCCCGTTCTTTGGTGGACGGAGCGAATGGAGCGGGCTGTAAAACATCGGCCCGGTTGACTGATATGGAACAACCACTTGCCCGTGCAGCTGGAAATGCACTTGAATGTCGTAATGCACTTGAGTTCCTCAATGGTGTAAATCAGGATCCAAGATTGCGGGAAGTTACGCTTTCCCTGGGTGGAGAATTACTCTGTCTGGGCGGATTAGTTGAAAATTCGAGTGAGGGAGAAACTAAAATAGATCAGGTTATTGGCAGCGGACAGGCAACCGAACGGTTCGCTCGGATGGTTTTCGCTTTGGGCGGACCCAATGATCTCGTTGAAAATTATTCCCGCCATTTACCTGAAGCCCCCTTCCTTTATGACTTGGTTGCAAAAGAGAATGGATTTATCTCCGAAATTGATTTGCGTGCGGTTGGACAGGTGGTGATTGAACTGGGGGGCGGACGGAAGCAACAGGATGAAATTCTTGATCTTTCTGTTGGTTTGGACCAAATTTCCGGGCTTGGCCAAGCCGTTCAATCGGGAGATCTCCTCTGCCGGATTCATGCTAAGGATGAAGAATCTGCACATTCGGTCTCGAAAAATTTGCTATCTGCTTTTACTATCGACCAATCCAAATTAAGTCCCATTCCTGTAGTGGGAGAACTTGTTCAATAAAACAAATTTTATTCCAATGACCTCACATCTTACCGTTTTAAACCATCCATTGGTTCAGCATAAACTCACCCTGATGCGCAAAAAGGAGACTCCCAGTTCGACCTTTCGTCAGTTATTGTGGGAGACCTCGATGCTGCTTGCTTATGGAGTCACTGATGACCTTCCCCTGGTTGAGGTTACAATTGACACTCCGGTTTGCCGGACCCGTTCGCCTATTTTGGCTGGAAAGAAACTCGCCCTTATTTCAATCCTTCGGGCGGGGAATGGCCTGCTTGATGGTATTCTTGAAGTCATTCCCGCGGCCCGTGTTGGTTTTGTGGGAATGTATCGGGATGAGGAAACACTTGAGCCGGTCGAGTACTATTGTAAGGTTCCGGCTGAATTGGAAAACCGGCTTGTCATTGCAGTGGACCCAATGCTTGCAACCGGTAATTCATCTGTTGCTGCGATTGATCGATTAAAAAAAGAAGGAGCTAGTGAAATCCGTTTACTTTGTCTGCTTGCTGCTCCCGAAGGAGTGGCCCGGATGAAAGAAGCCCATCCCGATGTACCAATTTTTACCGCATCCCTTGATGAAAAACTGAATGAACACGGATATATTGTTCCCGGACTCGGTGATGCCGGAGATCGGATGTTTGGGACACAATCCTAATTGATTTCGATTATGCGTCCTGATTCAGAATTCGAAACAATAGATGTTGCCCTGATTGGGAGCGGAGTCATGTCAGCTAACTTGGGTGCTTTGCTGAAATGCCTTGATCCCAATCTTAAGATTGAACTTTATGAAGTAACGGACCAGCTTTCACAGGAAAGTTCCAATGGCTGGAATAATGCCGGAACGGGACATGCGGGGATATGCGAATTAAGTTATACCCCGGATCGTGGAACGGATGGAGAGGTCGAGGTGTCCAAAGCGGTGGAAATATTCGAACACTTCGAACAGACCAAACAATTCTGGGCCTACGCCGTGCGCACGGGCATGATCGATAATCCCGCCGATTTCATAAACTCCGTTCCTCACATTAGCTTTGTTTATGGACAGAAACAGGTTGATTTTCTTAAGTCCCGCTTTGACGGAATGGTGGCTCACCCTTTTTTCTCGGAGATGGAATATTCCGAAGATCGCGAAAAAATTCGTGAATGGGCCCCTCTTTTAATGGAAGGTCGAGAGGGTATGCCGGTTGCCGCAACCAGAATGAAAGCCGGAACCGATGTAAATTTCGGGGAACTTTCCCGTAAATTAATTCACTGGCTGGGTGAGCAGGAGGGCTGTTCTTTTCATTCCTCTAATCGGATCACTGATTTAAATCGCTCAGCAGATGGATGGGAACTCACTGTTCAAGATTTAAAGGCAGGAACAACCCGACAAAGACTGGCAAAGTTTGTCTTTATTGGAGCCGGTGGAGGATCCCTTCCGCTCCTGCAAAAAGCCGGGGTGCCCGAAATTAATGGGTATGGTGCATTTCCGATAGGTGGACAATGGTTGATCTGTGACGATCCGGAAATCGTCAAAAAACACGAAGCCAAGGTCTACGGATTATCTCCTGGTGCGGCACCCACGATGGCCGTTCCCCATTTGGACAGTCGGTGGTTGGAGGGAAAGAAAACTCTTCTCTTTGGTCCCTATGCCGCATGGACCACCAAGTTTCTTCATCGTGGAGGTAGCTTTTTAGATCTTCCCGGTTCGATAAAGCTTCATAACATCCTTACTTTAATCAAGGTGGGGATCAGTAATATTCCCCTTGTCAGTTACCTCATTCAACAGGGCCTACAAAGCATGAAAACGCGGATGAATGAACTGCGAAATTTTTATCCGGATGCCCAGGTGAAAGATTGGAAACTGATAGATGCTGGTATTCGTGTGCAGGCAATTAAGAAAGAAGATGGGGATGCCGGAATCGTTCACTTTGGAACCGAAGTGGTAACAACGGAGGATAAAAGCATATCAGCACTCTTGGGAGCATCTCCGGGTGCGTCTGTCTGTGTTAATATCGTCCTCGAAGTCATTCAGGAATGCTTTCCACAGCTAAGCAAAAATGAAAAAGCCAAGCAGAAGCTCAAGGAAATGATCCCTACCCACGATATTGAACTTAGTGCGATTCGCACAGCAATAGAAATTGAAAAGTACAATAATTGGAGTCAATCAGCTGAACTGAACCTTGGACTTCTTAAATAGTATACGGATCAATCAGTTAGAGGAGATCGAACCAGGTTTTATTGAAAATGGTGAAGTAATCGATTGAATCTTTCACCGGCAATTTGAATTCTTTCAAGTGTTGCATTATTCATATCCTGCTCAAATTCTTTGCCAAACTTAGTCACCGAATTTTTGTAGGAAGTTTTGGATGCCACACTTCTTAACCTGGAGGATAAGTATAGGCTCATTGCTTTGTAAAATCTGCCCTCAAAATCGGGAGCAACTTCGAACCGGTCAATAATTGATTCGTGGGTTATCGAAATTACATCGGTTTTCTCAATCACCTTGGCATTCACAATGGGACGTTCATCTTCGATAAAGGACATTTCCCCAAGAATTTCCCCACTTTTAATTTTTCCAAATAAACTTCCATCGGGAAGTTCGATATCAACTTTCCCAGCTAAAACAAAATAAATTTCATTTAACTTATGGTTTGCTTGAATAAGGAATTCTTGTGGGTGGATCGTTTTTTTGAAACCAATGTCAATAATCCACTCGATATCCTCATCGTTAAAATCACCTAATATATGTAATACTTTTCTCATTATTTTTGTCTCCTGAAAACTTTCTAGTTAATTAAATCCAGTTGGTATTTTTGTTTAATATAATTGATGCGAGTGAGTTCCACATACATTTCCCTTTTTTGAAGTTTTTCTTCCTCCATGAGAATATTCGATTTGTCATATATACCTCTTTTAGATCCAGAGATAATATCGGCCAGTTTTTCTTTCTGGAGAATAAGCATCTCTTTTTGGAAAGCTAAATTTCTCTCTGTTTGTTTTAATCTAAGCTGTTCGGAACTAAATTCATTACGTTGCCTACTAATCAA
This sequence comes from Candidatus Seribacter sulfatis, assembly GCF_964187635.1. Lineage (NCBI taxonomy): Bacteria > Pseudomonadati > Verrucomicrobiota > Opitutia > Opitutales > Candidatus Seribacteraceae > Candidatus Seribacter > Candidatus Seribacter sulfatis. The sequence continues at coordinate 15,237 of NZ_CAXLMO010000096.1, forward strand.
ACGAACTTTTTCAAGTTCAGATTTATTAATTTCTGCCCGTGCATGATCTAGTTTTTTTCTAGTAAGGTAGAGGTCGCTGATTGGAAGAGTTACACTTAATCCCAGGGTTAATTCTTGCCCCTGATTGTTAAACGCTAATTTATTTCTACTTCGATGTCCGGCACTTCCAATCAATTCCACAAGTGGTGAATTTCCCGTTTTGATTTCTTCGTATTTGCTTTTGGCTATATCCACTCCGGTTTGTCCAAGATTAGCAGAAGAAGAAGTTGCAGGTTTGAATTGATGTTTTAGTTCAATATCTTCAGGGATTACAAATTTTTCAAATCTGCTCCAAAAAGATTGATTTACATTTAACAGGAAACCCAATTCAGCTTTTGCCATTTCAAGTGAATGAATGCTGTTGAGAAGTTGGGCTCGTATGCTCTCTAATTCTCTCACACTGTCGTTCAAGAGCATACGATCCACTATTCCAGACTGGAGCTTTTTGTTATAGACAGAGAGTTTTTCTTCAGATATGGCTTCTATTTTGGGAAGGTAGAGGACTTGAGTTTGAGCAGACAGGGCTTGGAAATAAAGATTCGTTAAGTTTTTTAAGACACGTTGTTCCTCAATGTGAACTAACCATTCCGATCTACTGATCTCATTTTTCGCGATATCAATTTGTTTTTTTACTTTATGTCCATTGTATAAAATCCACCTCCCTTCGACACCATAGGAAAAGGTGCTGTAAGGTTCAGGTTCTGAAAAAGTTTCGAATTGTGAAATCTTTTCGTAGTCGTCAAAGGAAATCCTTGCTTTTACGGTAGGCATATTTCCAAACTTAATTATTGGAATATCTTTTTTATCCATTCGCAATTCAGCTTTTTTCAAAAGAACATCAGGAGAGTATTGTAATGCGAGTTCTCTTAAAATAAGTAAATTCCAACCATCTCCATTGGGAATAAAAATTTCGCTTTCAAGTGGAAACTCATTTTCTGAGTCTAATTGTGGAGCGGTTAAGCTTTGAAGAGGAGAATGAGCACTTGAGTTTTGAGTGTTGGAGGATTCCATTTTCGTAATAAATTTACTCACCTTTGCTTCGACTTTTTGGAAGTCGCGTTTGACTTGGTTCAAGGGGTCACTTGTTCTTATTTCTGAAACTTTATTGTGGGTATGGTTTTTATTTCCTTCTTTACCTTTAACCTTCGTGGAATCATTCCTTTTCTTCCCCTGATGCGAATCTATTTTATTAAGAAGCTCTTTCAATTGTACGTCCACCTCATGTAATCTTTTTTTCATCTCAACATAGTCAGCAGTAGAGCTAGGGGATTGTTGAATATCCTGGGCATTCAGACTGTGTTTACTAAAAGTAAAAATCAAAGAGACAATACAATAGAAAATTTTCATGACAGGGAATCCCACATTTTCTTGTAGTACCGACCTTGAGTTAAAAGTTCCTTGTGATTTCCTTGTTCAACACACTGACCTGAATCTAAAATGATAATTTGATCAGCTTCTTTTGCGATTCTTAATCGATGAGCAATAAAGATAAGGGTACAATTTAAAGACTTGATATTTGATATTATCTGTTCTTGTAACTGATTATCTAATGCACTTGTTGCTTCGTCCATTATTAGGATCTGTGGCTTTCTGACTAATGCCCGAGCGATTGCAATTCTTTGAATCTGACCTCCCGAAAATGCACTAAACTGTGAGCTGGTAAGTGTGTGAAGTTTCATGGGAAGTTCCGAAATATCTTTCCAAATACAGGCAGCCTTAGCAGCAGCTATAATTTCATCAGGGGTCGCATTGCAGGCTCCCTTGATGTTTTCGAATAATGTACCCCCGATTAACCTGAAATCTTGAGGAACGACCGCAATATTGTTTTTTAGTACTTTGGGATCAAGTGCGTGAAGTTCATAGTCGTCTAGGAATACATGCCCTTGATCTGGTCGACCTAATCCACAAAGCAATTTACCTAAAGTGCTTTTTCCCGAGCCAGAAGTTCCAGAAATTACTACAAAAGAACCTTTTTTAATGAAAAGACTTATTTGCCGTATGGCTGGATCATTTTGATTCGGGTAATGATAACTAATTGCATCTGCCTTAAGATTACCACTGATTTTTTCCGGTGCCATTAGGTCCGCATTGCACTCAGGTGTATTTTCAATCAACGGCTTGATAAATTTATACATTGGGATTTGTATTCCAGATTGAATAACAATGGAGCACAGACCACTAAGATTAGTACTGAAAACAGCAAACGCGCCAAGGAAGGCGATGAACATTGCAGGTTCTAAATCTACTTCTGACAGTCTCACGATCATCCAGTATACCAATGCGGTGGTTAGGGTTACCCATGATGTCTGGAATGTGTTGTGCAGAATGCGAACCTTTTGACTTGCGATAAGTTTCTGCCTGAGTCGGCTATATCTTTCTGCCCATTGTTCAAGGCACTCTGCTTCCGCACCTGCTGCCTTTATTTTGTGGATTCCCGAATAAAGCTCCAATACAAAACTATTAACAATTCCAAGCGATTTTTCTCCCGCCATAAAAGCCCGAATTTGCCAATATGTAAAAGCAATGGCTGCAGCAAATGCAATTATTCCAAAGGCTGAAACTCCAATTCCAAGTTGAAAGCTTACCCAAAAAATTACTCCCAAGCTACTTACGATTTGAAAAGACATGGTCACGAGGCGCTGGGCAATAGTTCTGAAGAAGTCCTGCATCCCCAAAAGACTGTTCATTCTCATCCCAATATCTCCTGCTGCAAATTGCGCAAGCACTCCAGATGGGAAATTGAGTACACGATGCCATAGTGCTGCGTTGGATGCTAATGTCATACGATAATTAATTCTCGTCATAACCATCGTGTCGAACCAAGTGAATATTGTTTGGAAAAGTCCAAGTAACACCAGTCCTCCACAAACCAATGCCAATAGTTTGGTAAGCCCACTTGGTAGTAGCACATTTACCACAAAAGCCGAGAGCATTGGTAGTAGTGCCACAAGCAAACCCATGATAGTGGCCAAAAGAAGTACCATTGAAATCTCAAATCGAACGGATTGTACTTCGAACAAAATTAAATCTGCGAGTGTGAGTGGCTGATTGGGCAGTTGTTTGTAAAAATAGATCGCAACTTGATCAAATTCATTGATCCCGTTTTTTCCAACTGGAGAGACTTCTTCATTGTCGGGATCCCACTTATAGTACTGCCCATTCTTAAAGAATAGAACGAAAGGCTTTTCATTTTTTCCAAAACTTAAGAATGTACCAGAGTCCTTCTTCCTCCAGTCTCTCTTCAGGACGGATTTCCTCATGATTAAACCTGAACTACCAGCCACTCTATTTAAGAGTTCCAATGGGTCATCTGTCTCTGTTTTTTTGGGTATGCTTGGAATCCACCCCTGTATATTTATTAAGTGAAACGCAGCCCGCAAAGTTTGATTCGGAGTGATGGGTAAATAAGATTTTTTACCAGTTAGCAGGTTTAGTAATCGGCCTCTAATTGATTGAGAATATATGTCATTTCTTAGGCTGTGTTGAACATCCAACTGTTGTAGTTTTTGGAAATGGCCTTCCCACCTTGATACCAGCTCTTCCCACTGAAAAGTAATCTGTTCACTTATGTGCTGGCTAACACTTGGTTGCCTGTACACGATCTCATTCGTAAAGCTTTTTAATTGTTGAACCTGATCAGTTGCATTTAAAATTGCAGCATTTGAATGAACGAGCCAAATTTCTGGTAAATCAGAAGCGGGTCGTTTTGGTTTCGGCAACAAGTGCAGATTATCGCTTCTTACCCAACATGGCTGGCCTTCATTGACGGCCATTCGATTCGGATTTAGCTTGAAATCGACTCCTGCTTTTATGTCTTGTGGTTTTTTAAGCGTCGTTTTGAGCAGTTTTTTTTCAAATTCAGTTATTTCAATAATTGACTGGGTTATTTTATTCCCTACCAGTTTTAACAAATTTGGGTTTTTAATATCTTCAATCATCTTACCGAGGGGAGCACGGTAACACTTTGCATCTTGGTCGGAGCGTGCAAATAGTCGTAACGATTTTGGAAGTTCGGTGGGTATAATTAAGAACTCTCCAGGTAACAAGTTTAAGATTATTTTTCGTTGCCTGTAAATATTATTTTGATCGTAAAGTTCCCCCTCCAAATACCATTCCCCTTGCATGCTCCAACATACATAAGCTCCTTCTCTTTCTGCAGATAATTCCACATATTTTTTTTCATTTTCAAGGGTATGAGTCTGGCTTTCTAAGAGGTGATTCTTGAAATTCTTAATCAGTTCCGCCCTTGTTTCTTCGTGGGTCATGTAGACTCCAGGCTAAATAGCTTGCGGTATAGGCCATTGTTAATTGAGACGAGTTCCTGGTGGCTACCCCTCTGTACGATTTGCCCTTCTTCAAAAACGATAATTTCATCACAAAGTTTAATAGGCTCTATTTTGTGACTAATTATGATCCCACCCGCACAGTTTTGCCTGATAGATTGAAGTAATATATTTTCAGTTTCAGGGTCTAAGCCGGCAGTTGCCTCATCGAGAACCACCAATGACGGTTCCATCGCGAGCGCCCTTGCAATCTCGATCCTTGCTTTTTCGCCACCACTCAAATTCGAACCATCTTCTGATATTTTGTGCTCATAGCCAGTAGGTCGGTTGACTATCCAATCGTGAATGCAAGCTGTTTTCGCTGCTTTGGTTAGTTGCTCAAAAGTAAGAGAATTGTTCCACATTGACAAATTTTCTGAAATAGACGCATTAAATAAAACAATTTTCTGATCCACAAAAGCAATTATTTTGGAGAAGTCTTTAGGATCAATTTTATCGATGTCTATTCCGCCAATTTCAATGCTTCCTGACCACGGTTTGTAGAGTCGCGAAAGCAATCTTGCGATTGTTGATTTCCCTGAACCCGAAGCACCCACAAAAGCGACCCACTTCCCTGGGCCAACCTTGAGATTGAAATCTTGTAGTAAAGGAGGTTTAAGCTTTTGATAACCAAAAGTAACATTTTTAAGTTCCAGTACAGGAAAAGAGATTTGGGCCTGTTTTTCTTTCACTACATCAGTATCGCTTTTATCTGAAACATCTGTTTGTGAAAAAATATCGTCAATTCTATCAATGTTTCCCTGCGTTTCCTGAATGTCAGCAAAATGAGAAAGCATTTGTTGGATAGGGGTAAGGAATTGCATCATCAAGCCTTGGAAAGCAACAAGTACCCCAAAGCTCATTTGCCCCTCTAACACTTTGTGACCACCAAAAAACAATATGACTGCATACGAACCTGAATTAAGAAAAGTGGGGAGTGACTCAATGATTGTTCTTTTTATAGTCAATCGGCTACTCTCGTTTAGCCATTTAATTTTTCTACCGATCAGTTTTTTTAACAGGTTATCCTCCAAACCACTGATTTTCACTTCTGGGATTAACTGGAGTGCTTGCAACTGTTCACCAGTGTTAAGACTTGCCTCCCGAGTAACTGCTTGGTTGAGTTCCCTTACTCGCCTAACCTGCCACGAGAAATAAAGTAAGTTCAGTAAAGCAATTCCCAAGACAATAAAAGTCAGATTTACTTCGAAAAAGAACATGATTAAGCAGTAGACAGAAGCAGTCATAAGACCAATAAACGACTTACCAAGTGGACCAGTAATTAGGCCCGCTAAATTATCTACAAGTTGAGACCTGCCTGCGATTTCACTAGCGGATCGTTGAGAGAAGAAAGAAAGGGGTAATCCCATCGCTTTTTTCAGCAAGCGACTGTTTAGTGCAATGGATAACCTAGTTTGGAAAACGAGTGTTATGGTTTGCTGAAGAAAATTAAGTAAAAATTGGAGGATGGCTAACACTGCTATACTTCCAATTAAAATGGGGAGCCAATCGCTGAAGCCTTGGACCAGCACATAATCAATAAAAACAATGGATAAGATTGGCATTAGTGCCCCGGGTACAACTAAGGCGAGACCCAATGCCATCGATATCAATAAGCCGCCTTTTATTTCAGAGGCATAGCTTAAAAGAGATTTTGTCCAACTGGGAGGAGGTCCAGATGGCGTGAAGGAGTCATTGGGTTGAAAAGTAAGTGCCACACCAGTAAATGATTCATCGACTTCTCTTTCGTGTAAAACCTGACGCCCGGTTGCCGGGTCATTGACCCAAAACTTCTTACCCCTTATTTTCTCTATCACAATGAAATGATTAAATTTCCAATGAATGATCATGGGGAAGGATGTCATTTGCTTTAATTCTTCCAATTCCAAGCTGTAGCCATGGGAATCAAAGCCTACCTCTCTCGCGAATTTCAAAAGGTTCAAGGCGTTACTCCCGTCCCTTGATACTCCGCATGCATCCCTCAGATACTCAATTGAAAACCATTTTTTAAAGTAGCCAAAAACCATCGCAAGGGCAACGACACCGCATTCAGTGTGCTCAACTTGAAGAAGGGTGGGGGTACGAAACTTTTTGAACGGTTTAAAAAAAAAGGAAAGCATGTCACTCGGTTTGCGGCAAGAGCAGCCAAATTAACTTTTCCCATCGTGTGATGATACTCCCTTGTCCGACCATGCCGACCTGTAATTCTCGTTTGGTATCTGAGGCAGAGCTCCACTTGAGTTCTCCCGTTTTTTCATTCCGAATGATGTCTACTTTTACCATGAAAGGACTGCCTACTTCCGATATCCTTTGAACTAGTTGATCATTTCTTAATTCTTTCATCAATGCAGAAGAGGAGAGGGGCATGGGGGAAATATCTTTTACCTTTGCCATCAATTTACCGTATTTAGTGGGCGGAAAAGCAGATAGCTGTAACTCAGTTTCCATATTTTTTTTAACCGGTTTTACCTGTTCGCTTGAAATGAAAACAACAAAAGTCATTTTGTCCTCGCTTGAGTCAGGTTGTACTAAAATTACTGGTGCACCAGGGGACAAAAAATCACCAACAGACGAGGTGATTTCAACTACGCGGCCCGAAACTTGTGCTCTAAGTTCGCCTTGGTTATCGATTTGTTTTTTTAAAAGTGTAACTTCACTGTAAAGTTGATCTGCTTCTAGTCTCTTTTGTAAAAGTTCGCGATCATCAGAAGTTTCTTTGCGCTGTTCTTCTTTTTGTTCTGTTAAATCCATCCGCTTTTCTTGGATTAGACTTTCTTCGGTATTTTCTATCTGGTCAAACAGCAGATTATATTGGTCGAAAAGGATTAATCCATCCGCATGCAATTTCTTTAGTTCTGTTTTTCTAATTTGCAATCGATTCATGCGATTGTTGTTCAATTCTTCAGATTCCTTTCGGATTGTGGAGATTTTTCCCTGAATGAAATCTCTTTCTCTTTTGTCTTTCCTTTGTAGGATTTCGAGCTTGTATATATTCGTTTTAAGTGCCGCCCATTTTTCTTGAGTTGATTCCAACTTGTCGCGTACCAATCTCTGATCCAAGATCGCAATAGTTTGGTTATATTCAATGCGGTCTCCGACTTTTGCTTTGATCGATGTAACTGTTCCGGAATGCTCAGCTGTGACTTGCATTACACCCTCATCCGACCAAATAACTGCCGGGCCATTTACTTTGATGGGGACTTCGATAAGAAGGGCGCAGGCAATTGCGATCAGAATAAGTACAATAAATACAAATAAAAATAGCAAAGACCTAAATCTAATAAGTAATGATGCTTGGTCCAAGTCGTCACTTGTTACTAAGCTGTCTAATGAATCTGATCGATAAAGTGGAGCCATGAAAGATATTTTATTTTGCCATGAGAAAGGCAATTCCTCAATCCTTATGTATAAGGTTAAGGATTAATGCTTTATAGGAACAATTTAGCGGCATTCCGATCCTGGGAAGGCAGATAGTATTCAAATTTAGATTACTTCTGATGTAATAAATCTTAGATTACACAATACTAGCCGGAGGAATGAAAGTTACTTTACGGAATTCAAAGAATACGCATGACGGAAACATTATCGATCAATCCTCCGACCCCATCATCAGTTCCGGTGCCCCGAAATTCTAATCGAGTGGTGTCATTACTTTCGGGATTAACCGACAAGTCGAATTCATGTGTATTCCAACCCTTTTGGTCGGCTGAAAGGGTTGCGATTTTTTCTCCACCCCAGTAAACTTCTGTCGTGTTCGAAGCCGAAGTATTGGCAGCATTGCCAATTTCACGGGCGGAGAAAGAGAAAGACAGTTTAAAAGTTCCATCTGTTCCTGTTCTTATATCCTGAAAAACAGATGCGTTAGTGTCTCGTCCATTGTGTGCATCCAGTTCTAAAACCGAATCGCCTTCTGCAGCGCCAGGGGTGCCACCGTGTTTACCTTCTTGGATTTCGATGCTACCTTCTGCACTTTGCCAACCCTCTATTTTATCAAATGTACCCCAGCTACCTCGATTTAGGTCACCATGATTTTCGAAACTACCATTTACAATTAGGTTTTCACCAATCGGAACTCCAGTAGGTTCTTTTGTTTCAGTCGCACTGTCTCCGATAAGGGTGTCGTCGCCATCTCCCCCCTTGAGGACATCGCTCCCTTTACCACCTTGAAGAATATCATCGCCTTGTCCGCCCTTGAGGACATCGCTTCCTTTACCACCTTTGAGAATATCATCGCCTTGTCCGCCTCTGAGGACATCGCTTCCTTTACCACCTTTGAGGATATCATCGCCTTGTCCGCCCTTGAGGACATCGCTTCCTTTACCACCTTTGAGGATATCATCGCCTTGTCCGCCCTTGAGGACATCGTTCCCTTTACCACCTTTGAGGATATCATCGCCTTGCCCGCCCTTGAGGACATCGCTTCCTTTACCCCCTTGAGTAATATCATCGGTTTGAGAGTGTTTCGAATCAGTACTCTCGTTACTATTAACCTCGGTCTTTAATCGCTCCTCTACACCGGTATCTACCAGTATTATATTATCTAATGAAATACCTCTTCCATAATTATGGTCACTGTCGGAATTCTCTTGGAACTGAATTTTCATTGGTTCTCCAGTTCCAACAAATTCAACGGTAACCTTCTGCCAATCGTGCTCTTTTGCCTGGGACATATCTTGGTTATATGTACCTAATTGGGTGTCTCCGACCTTGACTTCAAAAGTGTTTACGGACGCATCGTAGCCAGGTCTCCCTGAATAGTCGAAAGTGACTTCATAGACCTTACCTGCTTCCGTCGCAACTTCACGATAGATTCCAGCTGCATCCTTAAACGCATTCGATTTTACATCATTTAATTCGATGAACTGGTCACCTGCAGCAGCGGATGTTTTTCCGTCGGGAAGAGACCCAAGGTCTCGGTTCATTTCGTCGGACCAAATCTCTATTGATTCCGAGCTTGATTGCCAACCGTCAACTTCAGCCATGAAATAAGACGGGTTCCCTTGAATTCCTCCCTGTAATTTGTCTTCGAATGAAGAACTGAAAATTTCTGTCGGTTCTCCGATCGTTACCCGTTCCATGTTAGATTCTTTGTCTGTGGAGGAGGGAACTTCCAAAGCTTTTGCATTATGCTCATCCACTTGATTGGCATATGCTTGGTTAACATTATACTCCATTCCGCCTTGCCATGACATGCGCTCCATACCTTCACGATTACCATAAGTCGTAAATTCTCCCTCGGATTCGATCTTTAGTCCGTCCACTGAAATGTTATCAACAATTAAATTGCGGTCGTCGTCATCATGTGCCGAGCCACCCCAAGCATCGTTAAGAAACTTAACTTCAACCGTTTGAGGCATTCCGTTAGAAAAGTCATAATCTAGGGAAACATTTTTCCAAGTCACTTGGTCGTTGTCGATATCACCGACGCCTCCATGAGTATTGCCCTCTCTTCCCGTACCTTCGATGTCAGCATAACGATCAGCTGTCCCAGTTGTATCGTGGGACCAGGTTACCTCACCCCTGCTCACTTCTTTACCATCCACTAAAATTGCATATTCGGGATTACCCTTAAAAGCTTCGCCTCCAAGCGTAACGGTAATTTTTCCGTCGTGGACTAAACCGTCAACAGAGCTTGGGGTAGGGGGAGGTGTAATTTCTTCTTCAAAGCTTAATGTTTCTAAAGATTTAACTGCAATTTCACTTCCATCGGGACCAACAATAGTACCGGAGCCTTTAATTAAGGCTAAGTCTATTTTTCCATCTACTGTCATCTCTTTTAGATCCTTAGCATTACCCTCGGAATCTAGAACCTGCCAGTTTTCTGAAAACTCCTCGATGGTTATATCTCCGAAGTGCAAATCATCATCTCCTTGGTTTCCGATAACTACAT
>NZ_CAXLMO010000097.1:0-12787 GCF_964187635.1 Candidatus Seribacter sulfatis
GTAAAAGCGGGCACTTCAATGAGAACAGAAAAGTGGTCTTACCTAAAATACAAAGATGGAAGTGAGGAACTGTACGACATGAAAAAAGACCCGAAGCAATTTAAAAATCTGGCCAAGACTCCATCCTTTAAAAATAGACTTTTTCTACAAGAGAAACTTTTTATTCAAAGAACAAAGCCACTCTAAACTACATAGGAAGAGTATCCATTTGCATTCTATTCTATCTCCTGTGCCGCCATCATAAATAGATCGGCAAATGCATTGACTGTATCTTCGATCGGTTTGGCGTATCCACCCCCCATAAAAATGAGCATTCCTTTGCCCATTTTTCGACGCCAGTCAAAGACTCGTTGATTACGTTTGCTCATTCCTGCGCGGCTTAAGTTCAAAAGTCCAAGAGCATCGGAGGCCAATCCATCGACACCTGCCTGGAAAAAAATAAGGTCGAAATGTTCTCTTTCCAATTGCTCCAAAACTGAGTCGAGAACTTGGAGGTATTCTTCATCTTCCGTCCCATCCTTAAAGCCATGATCTAAATCGCTTGTTTTTTTACGAAATGGAAAATTGTTCTGTCCATGTAGAGAAACTGTAATTACCCGGTCATCCCCGGCAAAAATATCTGCGGTTCCATCGCCTTGATGTACATCTAAATCCAAAATTAGAATCCGCTCTATATTCTCTTTTTGCAGTGCAACCTCCGCAGCAACGGCAAGGTCGTTAAAAATACAATACCCCGCCCCTTCGCTTTTAAATGCGTGGTGTGTTCCACCAGCCATGTTCCCGGCAAGCACTGCTCCATTTAACAACTCATCTAATCCATCCAATGCACCGCCCACTAATCGCAGAGTTCGTGGAACAATTTCAGGCTTCCAGGGTTTAAGCCCTATTCTACGCACCTCTTTTTCACTAAGATTTCCTTCGAGAAATCGATCAATAAAACTTTCTTCATGGACCAATAAAAGCTCATCTCTACTCGCTAATCTAGGCTCCCTTATTCGAATCTTATTCTCTCTATTGAGTAATGATATTTTCTCTGCAAGTAAGCGATATCGGTCGACCGGAAAACGAGCAGTTCGATCTAAACCGTCGGAATATAACGGATGGTAATAAAGTGAAAAGGTAGACATATAATTGTAAATTGTATTCCCGTTCTGCTATTTGTCCATCATCAGTATTAGAAGTAGTATTGAAATATGAGTTTTCAAAATGCATTCTTGGGGTCTTTAGTTGCAGATGCGGTTTCTATGCCGGTTCATTGGTATTACAATACACGGGGAATTGACGAAGATTATCCAGACTTCGATCATTACATTGCCCCCAAAAACCCTCACCCCGATAGCATTCTTTGGCGCTCCCGCTATCAACCAATTGGAGAGAAAGACGATATTCTGCGCGAACAATCCAAGTATTGGGGAAAAAGAGGTGTTCATTATCATCAATTTCTCAGACCGGGAGAAAATACACTCAATTTAAAATTAGCCTGCGAACTCTATCGTACTATTATCAAGAACGGGGAATATGATCCGGATACCTGGCTCGAACGGTATGCCGAAGTTATGCTAACCCCCGGTTGGCATTTAGATACCTATGCGGAAGAATACCACCGTGCCTTTTTTACTCATTATGCAAGGGGTAAAAAACTATCCAATTGTGGAATTGAAGATATCCACATTGGTGGACTCAGCCTCATCCCTGCCTTACTCGCCGGATTAGAAGCAGTGGACCAAACTGACGAGGAACACCTTTTTCAATCTGTGCACAACTTGGTAAAACATACACATTCCCACCCACACACACTCACATCTGCCCGTAATCTAACCCAAATTTTAATTGAACTATCCAAAAGAGCAGAAATTCGTAATGTTCTGAACACCTTTCGGATGTCCGATGTGCCTCTCAACAAGATAAAAGCATGGGAAAATATGCCCGACCGTAAAGTCGTGGGAGAAACCTTAAGCACGGCTTGTTATTTACCGGAGTCTTTTACTGCCGCACTCTATTTTGCCTGGAAATATTCTGATGATTTTTCTCTCGCCGTTCTCGCCAATGCAAAGGTGGGCGGAGATAATTGTCACCGGGGCGTGGTAGTCGGATCAATTGTGGCAATGCAAACCGGGATTCCAGAGAAATGGTTACGCGATTTAAAATGTATGGATGAATTACGCTGCGATCAGTCCTAGTGCCCCCCCCTATTTGCAACCATCAGAATAATTCGAGCTGGCCGTTGTTTTTTGGTTTATTTTTTCGGGGAATCTTTTTTTGCGAACCATGAGTTTGTAGAGTCTTACTCGATTGAAGCCTTCCCTCGTCACTCTTTCGTATCAAATAGATTTGATCTTTCATTTTCTTGGACCGAACAGATTGGTTCACAATAGGTCGAATGTATTCTGGGATGTTACATTCTTCTGCGTGGGCAATTTCTACAGGGGTACGATTCACCAATTCAGGAACCCACCTTTTAACAAATTGTGCTGTGGGGTCGTGATCAAGAAATTGCTTCGACGGGCTGTAAACCCGCAAGGCATTAATCCCAATCACACCGGCCTGCATCTGGATTTGAGAAAGATGAATCCCAGGTTCATAATCAGTAAATAAGCGGGCTAATGGTTTGTGAATGGTACGCCAGGACAAATGAAGCCCAAAACAGGCAAAGCTTACTAACATTGCCCGCATGCGGAAATTCATAAAGCCGGTTTCATTTAAACAACGCATACATGCATCCACCATGGGATATCCCGTTTTCCCTGCTAACCAGGAGTCCAAGAGTTCAGGATTATCCTCATATTCTAAATTCTCATAAGCCCGATTAAGCACACGCACTTCCATATCGGAAACTGATTCTAATCGTTGAATAAAATGATCTCTCCAGTAAAGCCGTGATTCAAAAGCACGGAGACTGCGCTTCCATAAAGTACGGCCATTTTCTTCGTCTAATTCATTCCGCTTCAATTCCAATTGGGAGAATATACTACGCAGGCTAATGGTACCCCAGGCCAAATGAACAGAAAGCCTCGAACCATTTTGAAAAGCCTTATTGGGAGATGAAATACCACCCGAGTAATAATAAGCACGAGAGCCAAAAAAACTTCCCAATGTGGCCCAGGCATTTTTTTCATTCACTTTCTGAAGAGCCGGCAGCATGGAACAACCGGAAAATTTGGGCAATCGAGTACCCAGTTCATTCCAGCTCCACTTACGAATTGGTACACTCCTAGTCAAAGGACTTCGAATTTGTTTCGGGCTCGGAATTGGTTTCGTTTTTCTCAGATCCAAGGAAGTAGAATTCTTTCGGCGCATTTGAGCATTCCCACCGCGTAAAACTGAATTCTGGCTAATTTCAGTCCAGATAATACCCCGCATTTTACACCAACGGGCCACTTCGCGATCTCGCTGAAAACTAATCAAGTTTCCAGTTTCTTCATGGGAATAAAGATGGGTGAACGAATATTTTTTTAACAAATTGTCTAACTCATTTGTTACTTCGCCACAGGCCACCCATATATTTGATCCTCTTACATTAAGTTCTTCAGTCAGTCCCTCCAACGCCTGCCATTGTGCTTGAAAATGGAAAATAGAATAATCTCCTGAATCTACAATTTTTGGCTCCCAGCAAAAAAAAGGGGTCACCTCTCCCCCGTTCAAAATCGCCCGTGAAAGGCATTCATTATCAGAAACTCTGAAATCCCGCTTTACCCACCAAACCGAGTTCATTGGTCTACTTTAGGCTTGGATGCTTTTCGACATTTATCGGAACAATAAACGATTTGATCCCAGATTTTCCTGGATTCCCATTTTTTGCGGTTCTCAAATGACCGGTTACAAACGGGGCAGATTTTCGTGAGTCGTAATCGCCAAGGCTTCATCAATATTGGTAGTAAGAAAGAAATACAATCAATGTCCAAAGAACCGTTCGATACCAATTTGTGGAAACTAGTCGGTCGATCAAAAAAACATCCTTTCCCGACTTGGATAATTTTTGATGGCAGGGAGCAGAAACTAAAAATGTAAATATCCAAACTGACAAAACACAGAAAAACTTGAGCCAGACCGTGGTATTACCTATGAAAAAGCAAGCAGCAGCCGATTCAAAAAGTTGTGCGATCATCAACGGTAGTACAAAATAAGCAATCCGCTTACAGTAAATTGCATGCCATCGTGGAAATGCATCGATCGAAACCACGGCTAAGACAGGATAAATGATTACCTGCACAAGCCAGATTAAAATACACAACGCAAAATCAATTGCCAGAATATGTTCGTGGATAAATTCGAGGATTAAATTCATGAAATATTGCTAAAAAGACTTAATGGTTTTGTCATATCGGTAAAATATAAGTAGACCGATAAGCTTTCCAATGACAAATCTACATTCAATATTTCGGTTTCAGTTGAGAATATATCTTTTTTGGATCCCCCTGCTCGCCCTGGCTTCCTGTGGGGAAGAAATTTCCAGCGTTAATAAACCCGTAACTCAAAAGAAAAGTACAGCACCGGAAAGTTTCAAGATTTTGATTCTGGGGGATTCTCTGACCGAGGGATACGGGGTCATGGAGAGTGAAGCATATCCCTTAATTTTAGAAAAAAAGTTAAACCTCGACTCAGGGGAGAGTTCAAAAAGGAATTTTCAGGTTATTAATGGTGGAATAAGTGGAGCCACCACGAGTGGGGGGGTATCCCGAATTAATTGGCTATTACAATCAAATCCTGACTTTTTGATATTGGCACTGGGAGGAAATGATGGGTTGCGCGGAATTCCAATCGAAAAAATTAAAGAAAACCTGATCAAAGTAGTAGTTGCCGCCCAAAGTAATAATATCCCCGTTTTATTAGCCGGCATGAAAATCCCGCCCAATTATGGAATTGAATACAGTGAGTCATTTACGAATTTATATTCTCAGATTTCTAAGGAGTACAATATTGCAATGATTCCTTTTTTACTCCAAGGCGTGGGGGGAGAACCTAGCATGAATCTCCCCGACCGAATCCACCCCAATCCGAAAGGCCATGAAATCATTGCCAAAACTGTCCACCAATATTTGGTAAAAGAACTTTTAACTACTCAATGAGCTCCATTATTTCACTCCGCAAGATCTCGAAAACTTACTTTCAGGGCAGTCAAAAAATTGAAGTTTTAAAACAACTCAACCTCGAGATCGAATCAAACGAATGCGTCGCGATTTTGGGGCAAAGTGGGAGTGGAAAGTCGACCCTGCTCTCTCTCCTGGCCGGTCTGGATAATCCAGAACTCGGAACCGTTTCAATCTGTGGGCAGGATTTAGCCAAGCTTTCTCAAGATGAATTAAGTCAGTTTCGTTCTAAAAACATGGGTATTGTATTTCAACAGTACCACCTAATGAACAACCTGACCGCTCTCGAGAATGTAGGGATTCCTCTCGAACTGCAGAAAGTCAATCATTTCGAATCGGCTGCTCGCGAAGCCTTAAAAATGGTGGGACTATCCCATCGACTAGCTCATTTCCCCGCTCAACTATCGGGGGGAGAATGTCAACGAGTGGCAATTGCCCGGGCAATTATTAGCGAACCTAAACTCATACTCGCCGATGAACCGTCGGGTAATTTGGATGATAATACGGGCAAAGAAATAATGGATTTGCTCTTTCGACTCTGCCGGGATCGGGGGCAAACATTGATACTGGTAACTCATAACCACGAATTAGCCAAAGCCTGCGATCGAACTTTGATTCTGAAGGCAGGAAAATTTCAAGCCACCAAATAATGGGCTTCGCTTTTCGTAATGCCTGGCGGGAGATTCGTAATAATCGCCCATTTTGTATTTTTTACATCGTCAATCTGACCCTCGGCTTGATTGGTTTTATCAGTGTGGATTCTTTTAAGCA
Organism: Candidatus Seribacter sulfatis; assembly: GCF_964187635.1. Taxonomy (NCBI): domain Bacteria; kingdom Pseudomonadati; phylum Verrucomicrobiota; class Opitutia; order Opitutales; family Candidatus Seribacteraceae; genus Candidatus Seribacter; species Candidatus Seribacter sulfatis. The sequence goes on from NZ_CAXLMO010000097.1 coordinate 5,859, forward strand.
GACACTGGATCAAAAAGTGGAAGCGGAATCAAAGGAGTTACTGGGTGCGGATTTGGCAATTCGTGCACGCAGAGAAATAACTTCCGAAGAACTTGCCTCTGTCCGTAATGTGTTGCCTTCCAACACAAAGGAAATTGAAGCAGTAGACTTTTTCTCAATGGCAGCTGGTCCAACCGGAAGTAGCAGGTTGGTCAAAATAATAGCATTTGATCAGGGATTCCCCTTCTACGGAAAAATAGAAACGAAATTACGGGGTCCCATTACTGGAGACGAGAAAAACCTGATTCATGAACGTCCTTTCGTATGGATATACCCAGAATTACGGGGACAACTCAATATTGACTTAGGAGAAGAATTAAAGATCGGAGAAACTAAATTTATCGTTTCCGATCTGATCAAAGAAGAAACAGGCTTAAGTTTTCAACCGGCAGAATTAGCCCCCAAAGTATTTATCAGTAAAAAATTCCTCGAAAAAACGAAACTCTTAACCACTGGGAACACGGCGTTTCGAAATCATCTTTTTAAACTTCCTCTTGATGCGGATTTAGAAAAAACCACCAATGCCATTACCGCGGCACTGCTCTCCCCCGAGGTCCGAGTGTATTCCCACCAAAGAGTCGGGAACCGGGCAGGTCGCCTGCTACGATATTTATCCGACTTCCTAGGGTTGGTTTCCCTCGTGGCCCTTTTTCTGGCAACCTTAGGAATTGGATATCTCTACCAAGGATTTGTTAATAATCGAATTAAAGATGTTGCGATCCTTGTTTGCCTGGGAGCCAAAAAAGCCAACGCACTACGTACCTACCTTATTCAATTATCAATTTTAGGAATCGCCGCCGCAATTCCAGCTATCGTGATTTGCCTGATCTCCATTCCGCTCCTCTCCCAGGCATTGAGTGGATTTATACCCATTGAATTGGACGCATCCCTCCACTTTCCCAGTATACCCTTAGCATTCGGAGTCGCCATCTTTGGGGGTTGGTTCCTGGCTCTGCCAAGCCTTCATAAAATCAGGCAACTTCACCCCGCTGAATTATTTCAGGAATCCGCCAATCCATCCCCCCTGTCATCCAAGTCCTCACTCTTATTTGCACTGCCTGGAATTTTCGCCTTTTGGGGATTATGCCTGCTCCAATCTGATTCTTCAAAATTAGCCAATATCTTTTTCCTCTCTCTCTTGGTGAGCATTATTGTGCTGTATGGTATTGGACATTGCGGTCTCTGGTTACTCGATCGTTTTTTCAGGAAATCAAGTCTTAATGTACGATTGGCTGCCCGATCACTTACCCGAAATAAAAATAGTACAATAACTGGTTTTTTAACCCTCGGCTTAGGCGTACTGTTACTCAATTTAATCCCTCAGTTTCAATACAGCCTGGAACAGGAGATCGGTTCCAATACCGCGGAGAGTAAACTTCCCAAACTCTTCCTCTTTGATATCCAAGAAGATCAACTCGAAGAATTGAAACAGACCTTACAAAACAGCAAAAAGCCACTCCAAAACATTACGCCCTGGATTCGTGGAAAACTGATCGAAGTAAAAGGGGAAAAATACGAAAATTTTGTGAAACAGGATCGCGATTTTCAAAATCCAGGAGAACAAAGGAGAAATAATTTCCGCAATCGCGGATTTAATCTCAGTTATCGAAACCACCTCCTTACCAGCGAAGAAATATTGCGGGGTCGTATGGTAACCATGAATTATGATGCAAATTCGAGCCGACCCGCGGAGATTTCAATCGAACAAAAATATGCCGAGTCTCTTGATTTAGACTTGGGAGATCAGATTAAAATTGAAGTGAGCGGGGTCGAAATAGTGGCAGAGGTGGTTAATGTACGAAGGGTAAAATGGACTAGTTTTCAACCCAACTTCTTCGTCCAGATGCAACCGGGTGTTCTTGAAGGTGCACCCAAAACTTTTATTGGTACGCTTCATAATTTAGACCCAGATGAAAAAAATGCAGTACAAGACTTATTAGTTCAAAAATTTCCCACTATCTCCATTCTTGATGTGGAACGAACGGGGCGAAAAATTCTCGAAATTGTATCCCAAATGACTTGGGCACTACAAATCATGGCACTTCTTTCTATTCTTGCCGGTGTAATCGTTCTCTATTCCCTGGCACGAGAAAAAGCCAGGCGTCAAAAGAGAGACATTAACTTACTTAAAATTTTAGGTGCCTCCTTCGATGACCTCAGAATGCAGGTACGCATAGAATTTGGACTCCTTGGCTTATCCGCTTCTGTGTTAGGGGTTACCTTTTCTTCCATCGTTAGTTTTATTTTCGCGGAATATATTTTTGACAAAGTATGGGCTTTCCAACTTTCACTCCCAATTGGTATTATCGTGGGGGTGGTCACTCTTTCAATTCTAACTGCTGAATGGGCCACCAAAAAAGTTCTGATGGAAAAACCATTATCAATACTCCAAGGAAACTAAGATCCTTTTAAACTTGTTTACTCAATTCATTCTCCCCCATAGTAAGAGTTACTCGACATAATGAAAAAAGGAAGCGTTCAACAAAAAAAGACATTTTATCCAATTAGCGAAGAATTTCGCGAATATCTAACCAATTACAAACGATCCGCCGACCTTCCAGTTCATTACGAAAATCTTCTTCAAAGTGTAGATTCCTATCCTCTGATGAATGCCAAAAATGAAGACACTCTTTGGCAAACTATGGTATACGACCAACATTATGGCCGTGAAATCTTTGAAGGTTTAAAAAAGATTTATGTCCTCCTTCGTTCGGGGGGAGATGTCAATATTTTACCCAATCTGTATGTCGACCGGGTAGATTATTGTACTTTTGGAAACACCAAACCTTTTCGTATTCGCATCGTAAATCAATACAATGATAACCACGATTACTTTTATGTAAAAAAAGCAGATGCTTCCAGGCTATACGGATTGGAATTGGAACAAATCCTCTCGCCCAATGAAATCAATTTCCAACTCGATGGCGACACCCTCATTGAAGAGCATATTATAGGAGTGCCTGGGGACGACTTCATACAAAACTTCCTCGATCATTCCGACCTCAATGAGGTACGACTTGCCAAAGAATTTATTAAATTTAATGAACGGTGCTTCGTTCGGCTCTTGGGCGACATGAGAGCATACAACTACGTGGTGGAAATGACTCCCGATTTCGAGCAGAATCAATATCGTGTTCGTGCGATTGATTTTGACCAACAATCCTACGAGTCAAGGCGTTCATTCTACCTTCCTCAGTTTTTTAAAAATAATCTACCGGTGGTCAATTTATGTACCCGGTTAATTAATCCCGAAACAAGTAGTCAGTATCAGCGCGAAGAACGAACTCTTATCAAGAGAAGGTTTAATTTTGCACCAACTCGAATTAAAAAACTCAGGGAATGTATGTGCCTGGATACCATTTCTTCGGATCAAAAAATTATACGTCTTCGAACGGAGCTTGGTGGTTTATACGATGATTCCCGTTTCTCTCAATGTGAAACCATGGGCGAGATTACTTTTCTTAATATCGCCCTTGCGTTGGACCTAAAAGAGGAAGCCCCGACAAGGTTACTTTCCTAAACTTCAATCCCTCAGATCCCTGATTCGGTAAATGGAAAATAGACGGGTCGTTCTTCTTCATGGTTTGGCTCGTACCTCAAGGTCGATGAGACCGATGGAAAAATATCTCAAGAAAAACGGTTTCATTGTGCACAACATCAATTATCCATCCCGCAAAAAACCGATTGAAGAACTGAGTAAATGGGTCCGCGACAAACTGGACCAGGAACTCGGGCAACACCCAGAAGTGCAGTGGGACTTTGTAACCCATTCAATGGGAGGCATTATCCTTCGACAAATTATGAAAACCCGTCCCCTCACCAACCTCGGGCGGGTGGTAATGCTCGGCCCCCCCAATCAGGGGAGCGAGGTGGTGGACAGGCTTCGACATTTCAAACTGCTCAAACAAATTAACGGGCCCGCCTGCCTACAACTGGGCACAGAAGAAAAAGGATTTATCCAAAACTTGGGAAAAGTAGAGTTCGATCTTGGAGTAATTGCCGGGAACAGAAGCATCAATCCACTCCTTTCCCTTCTTCTCCCTGGCGAAGACGATGGAAAAGTGACAGTGGAAAGAACAAAAATTGAAGGAATGAATGATTTTAGGATTGTTCCCTATTCTCATTCATTTTTCATGTCGAAGAAAAAAGTACAGGAACTCGTTCAGTCTTTTTTAAAGAAAGGATTTTTTTCTAACAATTGATAAATAAAGCTCATTAACTACTCATTTTATCATCCATTTACCAATAAACATCTCTTGACTTGCCTCCCATCCTATTTACTGATTTACTAGTCATCAGGATGGAAAATACTAAAACTAAAAAATCTGTATCCGAGTGGAAATCACTTGTTGCCGAATTTCAAAAGCCCCATCGCGGGAGGGCTTGGTGGCAAGTTATTAATACTGTTGGATCTGTTATTCTTCTTTGGGTTGCGATTTATTTCACGCTTCCCATTTCATGGTTGCTTACCTGTACTCTGGCAGTACTTGCCGGTTTGATACTGGTACGAGCATTCATTATATTCCACGATTGTGGTCATGGATCGTTCTTTAAGTCCCGAAAAGCCAATCAAAAATTGGGCTTCATTACCGGACTGCTTACCTTTACCCCCTTTCATCATTGGAGATGGGAACATTCTGTCCACCATGCGACTACCGGCGACCTTTCGCGCCGCGGAATGGGAGATATTTGGACATTAACGGTGAAGGAGTACTTGGAGAGTTCCCGGTGGAGAAAATTTTCATATCGATTAGTTCGTAATCCTTTTGTCCTATTTGTATTCGCACCTCTATTTCTTTTCTTAGTCATTCAAAGGATCCCTGCCGGTAAAGCGAAACCCAAAGAAAAGCGCTCCGTTCACATGATGAACTTAGCCATCGTGGTTATGTCCGCCGGGCTCATATCAATCTTTGGTTTTTGGGAATGGTTAATCGTTCAATCGATCATGATGACGGTTGCCAGTACCTGCGGTGTTTGGCTTTTCTATGTACAGCATCAGTTTGAAGACGCCTATTGGGTACAGGGAGATGAATGGGACTTTACCACTGCGGCAATGGAAGGTAGTTCATTCTACAAACTTCCTAAGATCCTCCAGTGGTTTTCAGGAAATATTGGATTTCACCATGTTCACCACCTCAATCCAATGATTCCCAATTACAACTTGGAAAGATGTCATCGCTCAGATCCGTTTTTTGAAAGCGTTCCCCCGATGAGTATCCCAACCAGTTTGAAGAGTATTAATTATCGACTTTGGGATGAAGATTCCAACAAGATGATTGGGTTTCGCCAACTGAAGAAACAACTTCAATCTCTCAATTGGCAGGATAATCAAAAGGAAGCAGCTTAGTCTGTTCCCTTTTCCTTTATTCGAGTAAGCTGCAATAGTCGAAATTCCATCGCTTGTGACTTTGGGATTTGAGTCGCTTGTAATTTCATTATTCCTGTCCCCTCTGTAAGTTCGATTACACCCATTATCATGGGTTTAAAGTCCTTAACATAGGATTCCATTCTTGGGGACCGATCTTCTTGTTTACCCACTAAAGGAGGATCATTCGGTGTCGAAATTGTGGTGACCAAAGAATTACCACTGAAAGAAAGCTCAATTTCTGCACCAAGGTCCTGCTCAGGACAAGCATACCATAATTCCACTTCATATTTCCCAGATTTCCCCACCTCCACATCCCAGGTGATGAAATCCTCTTTACTCGTCCAGTTAGTAAAATAACTGCAGTTTGGAAATTTATTCGATCTCTTAATTCCTCCATGGGCGGTTCCGTCCCGTGCAGGAATCTGGGTCCAGGAAACTCCGGGATGCCCAATCACAAAGGGCCGCGTATCTAGGCCGGCTTTATCTAATACCTTTTTCTGGAACGATTGCTTTCTTTGATTCAATCGTTCGGTTACCTTGGGAAATTGCTTGCTCACATCCACTCGCTGCCCGGGGTCATTCTTCATATCAAAAAGCTTTCCCTTGTACCCCAATCGAAAGCGCTGATCACGCACTCCGAGTTTTCCCTTCCAGGTAGAAACAAGTGTTCTCGATTTCCACCCTTTTGTATTTCCGGATAAAAGAGTTTTCAAACTCTTACCATCAATCGATTTCTTTGATTTGCCCTTCACCCCCGCCAATTCGGTTAATGTGGGAAGTAAATCCCGTACCGAGGCAATTGGCATCACTTTTGTACCTGCCTTGATTCCCTTGGGCCATTTAATAAGAAGTGGCGAACGGGTCCCACCCTCCTCGGTCGATCCTTTCCTTCCCTCCATATCTCCATTCCAGCGTACCCCATTGGGTCCATTATCATGAAAGAAAACAACAATCGTATCGTCGGTCACCTCTAACTCATCTAATTTATTCAACAAACGACCCACATTCCAGTCAATATTTTCACACATCGCCAAAGCAGCGAGAAGATGCAAACGATCTTCCTTCTTTGGGTTCCGGTTCCGTATCATATCCTCCAACTTCCTGCTCTTAAATTTCTTCCACCATCGATCCGGTACCTGCATGGGACTATGCGGAGTATTGTAGGGAATATAAGTAAAGAATGGCTGTTTCTTTGCAACTGATCGATCGATGAAATTCATCGCTTCCGTTGTGAAATCGTCGACACAAAATCCCTGCCCCTCAACCAGTTTTCCGTTTCTTTCCATGAGGGCATCGTAATAATGTCCCCAGTGCCCGGAACAGAATCCGTAGAAATAGTCAAATCCCCGACCGAGCGGATGGTAGGGATACTGCATGCCATTATGCCACTTTCCGAATGCCCCAGTGGCATAGCCTGCCTGTTTAAACAGCTCAGCAATGGTGGTCTCATCCAGATCCATTCGCTCGCCTCCTGCCGAGGTACTGTATACCCCGCTTCGGACATGGTGCCGACCAGTCAGGA